>JBIIBR010000047.1:0-7913 GCA_044239285.1 Rickettsiales bacterium
CTAATTCAAAGCAAAGAAAAAGAAACTAAAGATAAGAAATAATTCCTTATATTATTTTAATTTCTAAAGCGTGAAGACCTTCTTTAAAGCCTTCTTCAAGCACTTTATTAATTTTTCGATGAGCCTCAATTTTCGTGATTTTTTTCAATTCTAACGCTGAAATTTTCACTAAGAAATGTGTTTGATTATGATGTTCTGGATTATCCGCCTCAAAATGACCGCTATGTAAATGCGAATTATTTACAACCTCTAAAAAATCTGGATTAAAATTTTCTTGAAGTTTTTTAATTATTTTTTCTTTCATTTTTTGAATATATAATATTTTGAATTTCAAATAATGTGAGTGAATTTGAAGGCGAATCTTCACAAACCTAATAAATCTAGGTGGATAAAGACGAGTTCTAAAAAATTTACTCACATCATTTATAAATTGAAAATGGTGTTAATAAATTGTTAATAAGTTGTTGATATATTTGACTTTTTTAACAAAAATCTCGAGACTAAAAAAGTTATTATTTTTATTAACATTTTTTTAACAAGATTATTATTGTTAATAAGTCGAATTTTTTAAAAATTAAAATGTTAACAACTATCTTGAAAGCACTATTTACAATAATTTTCGATGTTAATATAATTGTGAATAACTTTCAATTAACATATTCACAGCCCTAATTATAATTACTAAAAAGAATGAAAAAAATAATTAATGTTTTAAATAAAAAACAACATTACGAAATTCCACCGATTTGGATAATGCGTCAAGCCGGAAGATATCTTCCCGAATATATGAAAACTCGCTCTAGTATCGATAATTTTTTAGATTTATGTTATAATCCACAATTAGCTTGCGAAGTTACTTTACAACCGATTAAACGTTTTGAATTTGATTCGGCAATTATTTTTTCAGATATTTTAGTAATCCCCGATGCTTTGGGAATAAAAGTTGATTTTGTTAAAAATCATGGTCCAAAATTAGCAAAATTTGATTTAGAAAAAGATTTAAAAAATTTAAAAATTGCTAATATAAATAATCATTTACAAAATGTTTATGAGGCAATTTCTCTTACAAGATCAAAGCTTGCGGATGATAAGGCTTTGATTGGATTTTGTGGAGCTCCTTGGACTTTGGCGTGTTATATGATTGAAGGTGGAGGTTCGAAAAATTTTGACAAAGTGCGTGAAATGGCTTTGAAAAATGAAGAATTATTTGGTGAAATGATTGAAATTCTAACCGAAAGTTTGAAAATTTATTTAACTTCTCAAATCAAGGCTGGAGCCGATATAATTAAGATTTTTGATTCTTGGGCGGGAGTTTTACCACCAACTCAAATTCAAAAATGGATAATCGAGCCAGCGAAAAAAATTGTGAATTATTTAAAAGAAAATCATCCTGAAATTCCAGTAATTTATTTCCCAAAAGCAATTGGAGTAAATTATGAAAAATTTGCGAGAGAGGTTGATTGTCATGGCTTGGCGATTGATCAAAATCTTGAAAAAAATTGGGCAAAAAAATATTTACAACAAGATTTAAATAAAACAATTCAAGGTAATCTTGATAATTTTTTATTGGCTTTCGGTGATAAAAAAGCCATCGAAAAAGAAGTTAGAAATATTTTAGATACTTTTAACGACAAGCCTTTTATATTTAATTTGGGTCATGGAATATTGCCACAAACCCCAATTGAAAATGTGGAATTAATTTTAAAAATCATTCGTCGTCAATAAATATGGAACCGCAAGCACATAAATATCTTTTAGAAATTGAAAATTATATCCCTGGAAAATCTAAAGTCGGGGATAAAAAAGTTATAAAATTATCATCAAATGAAAATGCTCTTGGAGCCAGTCCTAAAGCCTTAATTGCTTATATTGAACATGCTAAAGATGTTTTTCGTTATGCTGATGGTTCATCAACTTTATTGCGTGAAAAAATTGCGCAAAAAAATAATATCAATCCTAATCAAATCGTTTGTGGAGCTGGTTCCGACGAAATAATTGCTTTACTTACTTCTTCTTTTGCTAGCGTTGGTGATGAAGTTATTTATAGTGAATATGGTTTTTTAATGTATCCAATTTCCGCACAGAGAGTAGGAGCAAAAGCAGTTAAAGTTAAAGAAAAAAATCTTAAAACCGATATTGATGCGATAATTAATGCCGTTAATAAAAAAACTAAAATTATATTTATTGCTAATCCAAATAATCCTACAGGCTCTTATTTAAATAAAGATGAAATTACTAAATTAGTTGCTAATATTCCTTCAAATGTTTTAATTGTTCTTGATCATGCTTATCAAGAGTTCGTTGCGGTTGATGATTTTTATGATGGTTTGGAAATTGTTAATAATTATAAAAATGTTGTTTTAACTCGAACTTTTTCCAAAATTTATGGCTTGGCTTCACTTCGAATTGGTTGGAGTTATTCGTCGCAAAATATTGCCGATATTTTAAATAAAGCCCGCGGACCTTTTAACGTTTCGGGTCCAGCGCAGGTTTCTGCTCTAGCTTCCTTAGATGATGATGATTTTACCCAAGCTTCAAAAAATCATAACATAAAATGGCTAAAAATTTTACAAGAAGAATTGAGTTCAATCAATAAAATCAAAATTCATCCATCAATTGCTAATTTTATTTTGATCGATTTTTTAACAACCGAAAATTGTGAAAAAGTTAATCAAAAACTTCTCGAAAATTTTATTATTTTTCGTGAAATGAAGGGTTACGGTTTGCCTACTTGCCTTCGAGCCACAATTGGCACCGATCAAGAAAATGAAATTATTATAGAAAATATCAAGAAAATTTGTCATGGATTATAACGAAATCTCTTCTCACGAATGGTCAAATGTTATTTATATTTTAATTCTAATTGCGCTTTTAATTATGGGTTTTTCGCGTAAAGAAATGCCGATAAAAAAAATTTTTGAATATACAGGATTGTGGATTTTACTGGCTTTGCTGGCATTAATTTTATATAGTTATCGCTTTGAAGTTAACGAAACAAAAGATCGAGTTTTGTCAGATTTATTTCCCTCCAAAGCGATAAATAAAAATCACGAACAACTTGTTTTAAATATTGCACAAGACGGTCATTATTATCTTAATGTTAAAATTAAAAATCAAGAGGTGCGCTTTATGATTGATACGGGCGCAAGCGATATGGTGATTGATGAAAAAATCGCATTAAAATTAGGATTTGATTTGCGAAAGATTAATTATAACAAAATATTTCAAACCGCCAATGGACAATCTTACGGAGCATCAATTTCTTTTGAAGAAGTTGATGTCTCGGGAGTAAAATTTTACAATGTGCAAGCCTCGATTACTAATTCTGACCTTGTAATTCCTCTTCTCGGCATGAGTTTTTTACAAAAATTTTATAAATATGAATTTTATCGCGACAAGCTAATTTTAACTTTGTAAAATTTTTTATCGCGATAAATTAATTTTAACTTTATAAAAATTTTTTATTAAAAAATAAAAAAAACTAATAGCATATTTTTAAAGTATATTGTAAAAACTTTAAAGTCTAAATCCCACTTAGTAAAACTTATCTTAAATTTTAAATCTCGATTTATCTTTCATGGAAGAAAAATTTATTAAAGTTGTTGGTGCCAAAGAGCACAATTTAAAAAATGTTAGCATTGAAATTCCAAAAAATGAACTTGTTGTTGTTACGGGATTAAGTGGCTCTGGCAAATCATCTCTGGTGTTTGATACAATTTATGCTGAGGGTCAAAGACGATTTGTTGAAAGTCTTTCGGCTTATGCAAGACAATTTTTGGATATGCAAGACAAGCCTGACGTTGAATCGATTACGGGGCTTTCGCCAGCGATTGCGATTGATCAAAAAACTACTTCGCGTAATCCGCGCTCTACAGTGGGAACGGTTACCGAGATTTATGATCATTATCGTTTACTTTTTGCTCGAATTGGAGTGCCTTACTCTCCAGCGACGGGAAAGCCGATTGAAAGCCAATCTTCGTCGGTGATTGTTGATAAAATTTTATCTTTACCGAAAAAAACTCGTATTTATATTTTGTCACCGATTGTGCGTTCACAAAAAGGCGAGTTTCGTAAAGAGATGATGAACGCTAGAAAGCAAGGCTTTCAGAGAATTAAAATTGATGGAAAAATTCATGATTTAAATGAAATTTTACCGCAATTAGATAAAAATAAAAAACATGATATTGAAATTGTCGTCGATAGAATTGTTATTTCGGAAGATCTCGGCAATCGCGTTGCTGACTCGGTTGAAACTGCTTTAAAAATATCTGAAGGCTTGATTTACGTTGAAATCGTAAGTTTCCCCGATGATCATTTGGCAAAAACTATAGCCACAAATTCTAAAGTTAAAGCGAAAAAAGAAAAAAACACAAAGGGCGACGAAGACGTGTCCCAAGATGTCATAGGCTCAAATAATGAGTTGTTAAAATCTCAAGTCGGCGACATCGTTTTATTTAGTGAAAAATTTTCTTGTCCAGTTTCGGGTTTTACAATTTCTGAAATCGAGCCGCGATTATTCTCTTTCAACTCGCCATTTGGAGCTTGTAAACATTGCGACGGACTCGGAACCGAGCGTTATTTTAGTATCGATTTATTAATCGAAGATGAAAATTTATCATTAAGACAAGGTGCGATTTCAATGTGGCAAGGAACGCAAGAGCGTTTTTATCAACAAATTTTATCGGCGATGGCAACGCATTATAAATTTAGTTTAGATGCTCCGTTCAAAACTCTTTCGCAAGAAATAAAAGATAAAATTTTTTATGGACCCGGAAGTGAAGAAATCGAATTAAAAATCGAAGATGGCTTAAAAACTATTCGTGTAAAAAAAGCTTTTGATGGAATCGTTAATAGCATGAAAAAGCGTATTGCTGAAAGCGCCAATGAAGATGGGGCGGATGAATTTTTAAAATATCAAGCGCTTAAAAAATGCGAATCCTGCAACGGTTATCGTTTAAATGAGCAATCTTTATCGATTAAGATTGCGGGTTTACACGTTGGGCAAGTAAGCACTATGTCGGTTGAAAAATCGATTGATTGGTTTACAAATCTTCCTAAATTTTTAACGCCGATGCAACGTCAAATTTCGGAAAGATTGCTTAAAGAAATTACGCGTCGATTAGGATTTTTATCAAATGTTGGGCTTGAATATTTAACGATTAGTCGTGAAGCGGGAACGCTTTCGGGTGGCGAAGCGCAAAGAATTCGTTTGGCATCGCAAATCGGTTCGGGATTGTCGGGCGTGCTTTATGTTCTCGATGAGCCCTCGATCGGACTTCATCAATCGGATAATGATAAATTAATCACAACTTTAAAAAATTTACGCGATTTAGGAAATTCTGTAATTGTCGTTGAGCATGATGAAGAGATGATGCGCGAAGCACAATATCTAATTGATGTCGGACCGGGTGCCGGAATTCACGGGGGTCAAATTATTTCAGCGGGACTTCCGCATGAGGTAATCGAAGATCCAAATAGCATTACTGGTCAATATTTGAGCGGTAAAAAAAGCATCGAAATTCCAAGCAAAAGACGCAAAATCGATAATCAAAAAATGATTCGTCTCAAAGGGGCGACTTTAAATAATTTAAAAAATATTGATCTCGATTTGCCGTTGAAAGTCTTTGCGGCGGTTTCGGGAATTTCAGGCGGAGGTAAGTCAAGTTTGATTATTAAAACTTTATTTCCCGCTCTCGATAAAATTATTAACAAAGCCAGAGCGGTACCGGGACCTTATCAAGGGCTATTCGGACATCATTTGATCGATAAAATTATTGAGATCGATCAATCGCCAATCGGCAGAACGCCACGCTCTAACCCATGTACTTATATTGGCGCTTTTACTTTTATTCGTGAATTTTACGCCAATCTCTCCGAGTCAAAAGCTCGTGGTTACAAAGTTGGTAGATTTTCTTTTAACGTCAAAGGCGGAAGATGCGAAACATGCCAAGGTGACGGCGTTATTAAGATCGAAATGCATTTCTTGCCCGATGTTTATGTCCGTTGCGAAACTTGTCACGGCAAGCGTTATAATCGCGAAACTTTGGAAATTAAATATAAAGATAAATCAATTTCCGATATTCTTGAAATGACGGCCGAAGACGCCTGCGCCTTCTTTTCTAACATGTCGCATATTCAAGAAAAATTTAAATCTTTATGCGATGTTGGTTTGGGTTATATTAAAATCGGACAAAGCGCTACAACGCTTTCCGGGGGTGAGGCGCAAAGAATTAAACTTGCTAAAGAATTAAGTCGAAAAGCGACGGGAGATACGCTTTATATTCTCGACGAACCAACAACGGGGCTACATTTTGAAGATATCAACAAGCTTCTAAGAGTGTTGCATAAATTGGTGGATTCGGGCAATTCTATTTTGGTTATTGAGCATAATTTGGATGTTTTAAAAACAGCGGATTGGATAATTGACATTGGTCCTTGCGGTGGCGAGAAGGGTGGATACATTGTGGCACAAGGAACGCCTGAGCAAGTAGCTAAAGATAAAAATTCGGTTACAGGAAAATATTTGGCAAAATCTTTAAAAAATAATTCGAAATAGTTTTATGAAATTTGAAGAGCTTAGAGAGTCAATGATTAATTGTTCTTTTTATGTTCAGCAAAAAATGAATGAATTGTTGCCAGAAAATTTTTCTGACTCAAAGATTGTTGAGGCGATGCGCTATTCGGCATTGTCCGAGGGTAAAAGAGTTCGTCCATTTTTGGTAATGGCGATCGCTAATATTTTTAATTTCCCCATAGCTAAATCTTTAAATTGCGCTACGGCGATAGAGCTTATCCACGTTTATTCCTTGATTCATGATGATTTGCCGGCGATGGATGATGATGATTTTCGTCGAGGCAAATTATCTAATCATAAAAAATTTGATGAAGCGACGGCAATATTGGCTGGAGATGCGCTTTTAACTTTTGCTTTTGAAATTTTAGCAAATTCCGAAACTCACAATAGCGCCGAAATTCGTTGCGAATTAATTAAAACTTTATCTTTAGCGATTGGCTTTAGAGGAATGGTCGGTGGACAAATGATTGATATTGAAAATATTGATAAAAAAATTTCACAAGAACAAATTATTAACTTGCACAGACTTAAAACCGGAGAGCTCTTTATGGCATCGACGGAATGCGGAGCGATTTTAGGTGGCGCCAACCAAGAAGAGCGTTTGGCGCTTCGCTTTTATGCCCATGATTTGGGCTTGGCATTCCAAATTAAAGATGACATTTTGGATTATATCGATATTGAAATTGGCAAAGCCGAAATAAAAAAAATAACGCACAAAAAACCCAAAGAAAATGCTAGTATTGTTGATATAATTGGTTTTGAACAAGCCGAGCAAAAACTTAAAATTTTAAGTGAGCAGGCAAAAGATCATTTAAAAATTTTTGGAAAAAAAGCCGATATTTTAAGGGATTTGGTTGATCTCTTGGTCAACCGTTCTAATTAGTTTGAATAATTTTGATTAAAAATTATTTTATTTAACAATAAACCTTGTTGACAAACTATTTTAAAATTTTATTTTTCAATTAGTTCTTTTTTATGTAAAAATTATTTGCCAAAATTGTTTATGCAATTTTTGAGAAAAATTCTTATTTTTAAAAAGAAAACTGATCGAAAATCAGCATTAATAAAAAATCATTTGTATAAATAATATGAAAAAATTTTCACTAATCCTTGCGGTTGTTGCATTATTTGCTTCTTCTGCTAATGCACAAACCCCAACTCCTTCTAAAGCTGTTCAAGCTGTTAACGTTGCATCTGATGTTGCTAACGATAATGCCGAAGCTCCTAAAGTTGAGAAAAAAGCTAAAAAAGCTAAAAAAGCTAAAAAAGTTCAAGCCGCCGCTCCAGCAGTAGCTCCAATTGCTGTTCAAGCTGCCGCTCCAAATCCTGGAAAAGTTGC
>JBIIBR010000049.1:0-7851 GCA_044239285.1 Rickettsiales bacterium
GCGATATTGTTATCGGCGCAATAACTTCATGCACCAACACTTCGAATCCGTCAGTTTTAATTGGGGCGGGATTGCTCGCCAAAAAAGCCGTTGAATTTGGTTTAAAAATTGATCGCAGAATAAAAACTTCATTGGCTCCAGGGTCGCAAGTTGTTTCCGAATATTTGAATAATTCGGGATTGCAAAAATATCTCGATGAGCTCGGATTTAATGTGATTGGATATGGTTGCACCACTTGCATTGGCAATTCGGGTCCGCTTCATGATAAAATTGAAGAAGCGATTAAAAATAATAATTTAGTGGTTGCTTCGGTTTTGTCGGGAAACCGCAATTTCGAAGGGCGTATTCACTCTTTGGTGAAAGCAAATTATTTAGCGTCGCCGGCTTTGGTTATCGCTTATTGCTTAGCGGGAACGGTTAAAATTAATCTCGATCATGATCCAATCGGCGTTGATAAAAATGGCAATAAAATTTATTTAAAAGATATTTGGCCATTAAAATCAGAAATTGATGCGGTAATTAATCAGCACGTCAATCGTGCAATTTTTTCCGCCAAATATGCTAATCTTTTTGAAGGCGATAAAATCTGGCAAAAAATTCAAGTCGAAAAATCTGACACTTACAAATGGGATTTAAACAGCACTTACATTCGCTTGCCGAACTATTTCGATAATCTTGAAAATGATAACGCCAAAGAAATTAAAAATGCTAAAATTTTGGCGATTTTTGGTGACTCAATCACGACAGATCATATTTCTCCGGCAGGAAATATCGCCAGCAATTCTCCGGCGGGTTTATATTTAAGTGAAAAAGGAGTGGCAAAAAAAGATTATAATTCTTATGGTGCAAGGCGCGGTAATCACGAAGCCATGATTCGCGGTACTTTTGCCAATGTCCGCATTAAAAATGAAATGCTGGGAGGTGCCAAAGAAGGCGGTTTCACCAAAGATATTAACGGCGAAATAGTTTCAATTTATGATTCGGCAATTTCTTATCAAAATAAAAATTCTTTAGTAATTTTTGCCGGCAAAGAATATGGCACGGGATCTTCTCGAGATTGGGCGGCGAAAGGTACATTTTTACTCGGAGTCAAAGCCGTTATCGCCGAAAGTTTTGAAAGAATTCACCGCTCCAACCTAATTGGCATGGGCGTTTTACCATTAATTTTTAAAGAAAATCAAAATCGCAAAACTTTAAATTTAAATGGCGATGAAGTTGTTGAAGTTTTAGGAATAGATTCTAATATCAAACCAAGACAAGATTTAAAATGCATTATTCACAAAAAAGATGGTTCTAAAATTGAGCTTAATTTAATTTGTGGACTTGATACTGGCAATGAAGTTGAATATTTCAAATGTGGCGGTATTTTACAATTCGTTATTAACCAAATTATAAATTAATTATGCAAATTAGAGTTTTAGGTGCCAATGTTGAGGTCGGAGATGCTCTTACGCAACATGTTCAAGATCATCTTGATAAAACGGTAAAAAAATTTTTTGAAAAAGCCGTAAATTCTGAAGTTCATTTTAAAAAAGAAGGTCAATTATTTAAAGTTGTTTTGATAATTAATGAAGGCGTTAAGCGTGGTCTCGTTATCAAATCCGACGGTCAAGCCGGAGACGCTTACGGCGCTTTTAACGAAGCTTCAAAAAAAGCTGAATCACAACTTAGAAGATATCGCAATCGTATCAAAGATTATCGCGCCAATGGCGGAATCAAAAATATCGAGCCCGATTTTAAAGCTTTGAACGCTACAAAATATGTTCTTCCGCCGTTACCATATAATGTTTTTAACGAAATGGAAACGACTGAAGAAGAAAAACCCAGCGAAAATCACAAAGTAATTTCTGAAAAAAATACTGAAATTGAAACTTTATCAATTGACGAAGCCATCATGAAAATGGACTTGGCGAATCTTCCCGCTCTAGTTTTCATTAATAATAAAAATAATAGATTAAATGTGGTTTATCATCGTAAAGATGGTTTTATATCATTGGTTGATCCACAAGTTTAACAATTTAATTGGTGCATAAATTTTTGCACTTTAACAATATAATATAGAGACCAAAAGGGGGTAAATTTATAAATGGAAGTTACGATTCAAGGTAAAAATGGAATTGAAATGGCTATTCGCGTTTTTAG
Organism: Rickettsiales bacterium; assembly: GCA_044239285.1. Classification (GTDB taxonomy): domain Bacteria; phylum Pseudomonadota; class Alphaproteobacteria; order Rickettsiales; family UBA1997; genus CAILUF01. Next base: position 2,143 of record JBIIBR010000049.1, read on the forward strand.
AAAAAAAACTCAAAAAGAGGGTTTGGTAAAAGAATCTCGCAGAAGAAACGAATTCGAAAAACCGTCTAAAAAAATTAAAAGAAAACAAGACGAAAGCGTCGCCAGACGAAAAAAAGCTCGCAAAGGCGAGAATGTTTATTAATCAATAAACAGAATTGGGGGGCGATTATCGCCCCTCTTTTTATTTAGAAAACAAAAAATTTGGCAAAATTTTTAAACAAAATTTTTCTCGAGAAAATAAATTAATAAAGAATCAATTTTTAAATTAAGATAATATTTATATATAAATAATTGATATTTAAAATAAAAAAACTTATAAAACTCTCAGTTTCTTATAAAAATAAAATCCTACAACGCCAATGATTAACGTTAGTCATAAAGATAAATCAATAATTTTATTAATAGCGGTAGCCTTGATTTTTCTGTGGCTTATTGTTTCAATTTTCTTTGTAATTTATAATAAAATCACCTTTAGCTCTTCAGATTTAAATAAAATAAATTCTATTGAAAAAACCAAGTGGCTCAACGTAATTGAGCCGTTAAAAAATTCCGATATTAAGGGCAAAATAGTTATTTTGCATTTTTGGAGTTACTCATGCGTAAGTTGTGTCGAATCGATTGAAAAATTAAAAGAACTTGATGAAAGAAATCCGAATTCATTTGCGATAATTGGCATCCATAATCCAATTTTTGAAAATGAAAAAAATTATAATTCGGTTAAAAAAGCCGTTATTCGTCACGAAATTTCTTACCCAGTTATTAATGATTCAAATCTAGATTTAGCAAAAAAATTTAACGTAAATAATAATCCGAGTTTTTTAATTTTTGGACTAAATGGCAAAATGATTGAGAAATATATCGGAGGAAATTCAATTGATAAACTTGTTGAGCGGGCGCAAAAATTAGTTAGCAAAAATAAATTTTCCATAAATCACGCAAAACTTCCGATTACTCTCGAAAAAAATATTAGCATCGCCAATATTTTAACATCGCCAACAAAAATAATTTATGTAGAAAAATTTTCTTATAAAAGTCGTGAGAATCCAGTCTTCATCGTCGCAAATAGCGGTCAAAACTCGATTTTAATTGCTAATTTAATGGGGGAAATAATTTTAAAAATCGGCAATGGTTTAAGAGGCTTGGTGGATGGAGATATTGCTAATGCTCGTTTTTCTTACCCTCAAGGCATATTGTATGATGGTAAAAAACTTTACGTTGCCGATACGGGAAATAATGCGGTTAGATTGGTTGATTTTGAAAATAACAAAGTAGAAACGATTATTGGCTCGGGAGAAAGGGGCGATATTATTGAGGTTAAAAAAATTGAGGCTAAGAATGTTGACCTTTCGGCGCCAAGTGATTTAGAATTTTTTCCTGATAAATCGAATATCGCGATTAGTAATTCAGGAACCAATCAAATTTTATTACTCGATATAAAAAATAAAAATTTATCAATTTTAGCGGGCAATGGCGATAGTGGCGAAGATGATGGAGTTTATCCGCAAAATTCTTTAGCGCAAACTGCCGATATGAGCGTTTATGGCGGAAAATTATATTTTGTCGATACCAAAACTTCTAGCCTTAGGGTGATTAATAAAGACGGAGTTTTAAAAACACTTTATAGCAATAAAGTTTCTGCAAATTCGCCAAAAAGATTGCAAAATCCAAAGGCTTTAATAGTTGATGATACGGGAGTTTATATTTCCGATAGTTATAATCATATTATTCGTAAATATGATTTCACTTCGGGGCAACTCAATACTTTATTTGGCTCTTCGCGAGGCGATGATGTTGGTAACAAAACTTCATTCGATGAGCCTAACGGATTGGTGTCAATTATCGATAAACTTTATGTGGTGGATGCCAATAATAGTCGCGTTCTTGCGGTCAACAGAGCCAATGGTTCATCAACTTTACTCGATATAATTCCTACGCAAAAATTATCTAAAGATACATTTGTTGAATATTTGCCAAATTTACAAAAATCGCAAGATATATTTGTTAAATCAGATATGGAAATTAAAGTTAATTTTAACATAAAGCGCGGTTGGAAAGTTAATCAAATTGGACCAAGCTTTATAAATTTATTGGAATTAAAAGATGAAAAAAACGCCACTTTAATTGCTAGCAATGATTGGAACGATATTTTGCAAAAGAAAATCAAATCTTTTAAATTAAAAAAAGATCAAGAATATTTATTGCAAGGAAAAATTTATTTTTGTCGTGACACCTTGAATTCATTGTGTTATATCAAGAGTTATGAGCAAAAAATTATCGCAAAAGATGACTCGCAAATTGGTCAAATTGAAATCGAAATCGGTCAATAAAATTTTTTAAAAAAAACTTAAAAAACCGCTTCTTTTTTAAGTTTCTTTGCGATATAATATTGTAAATTAAAAATTGTTTCAAAAAACAAAAAAATTTTCTTAATCACCAAATTTCTAAAACAAAATGTCAAATAAAAAAGAAAATATTCAAGAAGAAATCGTTGAAATTCAAGCGCAAGAATATGGTGCTGATTCAATTAAAGTTTTGAGAGGGCTTGATGCCGTTCGTAAGCGTCCAGGTATGTATATCGGTGACACCGATGATGGAAGTGGTTTGCATCACATGGTTTATGAGGTCGTTGATAACGCGATTGACGAAGCTTTGGCTGGTCATTGTAATGAAGTTTCGGTAGCTTTAAATGCTGATGGATCGGTTACGGTTCGCGATAATGGTCGTGGAATTCCCGTCGATATTCACAAAGAAGAAGGCGTTTCGGCGGCTGAAGTTATCATGACTCAACTTCATGCTGGTGGAAAATTTGATCAAAATTCTTATAAAGTTTCGGGTGGTTTGCACGGTGTTGGTGTGTCGGTTGTAAACGCTCTTTCTGATTGGCTCGAACTCAATATTTGGCGCGATGGCAAAGAATATCAAATGCGTTTTATTCACGGCGATGCGGAAGCTCCGCTCAAAATGATTGGTGATTCTAAAGGCAAAAAAGGAACGCAAGTTACATTTCATCCATCGAATCAAACCTTTAGCAATGTTTTAGAATTTAATTATTCAACGCTTGAGCAAAGATTGCGCGAATTATCATTTTTAAATTCGGGCGTTAAAATTATTTTACGTGATCTTCGAGAAGAAGAGCCTAAAGAAATGATTTTGCTTTACGTAGGTGGCGTTGAAGCTTATGTTAAATTTCTCGATAAAAGTAAAAATGCTTTGCACCCAACAATCACTTTGGAATCATCGGATAAAACCAGCGGAATCAGCATGGAATTGGCGATGCAATGGAATGATAGTTATCACGAAAATGTTTTATGTTTTACCAACAATATTCGTCAACGTGATGGCGGAACGCATTTGGCGGGGATGAAGGCGGCGTTGACTCGCACTATCAATAATTATGCCGGCGAAAGCAAACTTTTCAAAAAAGAAAAAATCGTTTTAAGTGGCGACGATGTTCGCGAAGGTTTAACGGCAGTGCTTTCGGTCAAAGTTCCCGATCCAAAATTCTCTTCACAAACTAAAGATAAACTTGTTTCTTCCGAAGTTAGAACGCATGTTGAAACTTGGGCAAATGATAAATTAGCTCAATGGTTTGAAGAGCGTCCTTCGGATGCTCGCGCGATTGTTGGTAAAGCAATTGAAGCGGCGCAAGCTCGCGAAGCTGCGCGCAAAGCACGTGAATTAACTCGTCGTAAATCAGCTTTAGAAATTTCTAGCTTACCAGGAAAATTGGCGGATTGCCAAGAAAAAGATCCAGCTTTAAGTGAAATTTTTATCGTTGAAGGAAACTCGGCGGGCGGTTCTGCCAAGATGGGGCGCAATCGTAAATTCCAAGCGATTTTGCCAATTCGTGGTAAAATTTTGAACGTCGAAAGAGCGCGTTTTGATAAAATGTTATCTTCGACTGAAATCGGCACCATGATTACCGCTCTAGGGACGGGAATTGGAAGTGAAGATTTTGATCCAGGAAAAATTCGTTATCATAAAATAATTATCATGGCGGATGCCGATGTCGATGGTTCGCATATCCGCACTTTATTACTTACATTTTTCTTTCGCCATATGCCAAAATTAATTGAATATGGTTATCTTTATATTGCCCAACCGCCACTCTACAAAATCAAGAAAGGTAGCAGTGAAGTTTATGTAAAAAATGAGCAAGCTTTACAAAATTATATTATTCAAAACGCCACTAATAATGCGATTTTAAAATCTAAAGCTGGAGACAGAGCTGGTGCGGATTTACAAGATTTTGTGGTTAAATTAACAAAATTTTCTCATTTAATTTCTTCGCTTTCTCGCGTAATTCCTGTCGATATTTCTGAAAATTTGGCTTTGGCGAGAGCTTTCGATAAATCATGGATTGAAGATTCTACCAAAACCAAAACATTAATCAAAAAAATTGAAAAAATCTTTGGTGAAAATGCCGATGAACAAACCACTTGGAGTTGTTTAATCACTGATGAAAATGACATTGAATTAATTCGCGAAACTCGTGGCGTAAAAACTAATTTTGTTGTTAAAAAAGCTCATTTAGAATTACCTGAAATAGCAGTTTTAGAACAAATTGCCGATCAAATTGGCGATGATTTTGTGAGCGCTTTAAAATTCATTCGTAGCGAAGAAGAAAAATCTTCAAATCGCCCGATGGAACTTTTAAATATTATTCTCGAAGCCGGCAAAAAAGGCGTTTCAATTCAAAGATTTAAAGGTTTGGGTGAAATGAATGCCGAACAACTTTGGGAAACTACGCTTGATCCATCAAATCGTACATTATTGCAAGTTAAAATCGATCAATTTGATGAGGCGGATCAAACCTTCTCAATCTTGATGGGCAACGTTGTTGAACCGCGTCGCGATTTCATTCAAGAAAATGCGTTAAAAGTTATCAATTTGGATGTTTAATCTCAAATTAAAAACTAAAAAACCAAATTAGATTTTAATTGATTCCCAACTATTTTTCTTCGTTAATTTGGAAAATAAAATCAAGTATTTTATAAATTTTTGAAGAGGGATTGGGATTTTTGGTTTGATGTTTTGAATGATGATTATCTAAGGCTTGGCAGTTTTTTATTGCTTGATTAATATTCTTTTCATTAATAATTTTTTCAAACCAATCTTCATTATTTTTTTCGTAAATAAAATTTTTATTTTTGGTTTTTATTTTTAAAATAATCTAAATAATTTTTAAAAAAAATATCACAATTTTTTCTTCGAATAAAAAGAAAAATTCCTTTCAATCCCTTCTCCCCGCAAGCCTTAAGCACTTACATTTTATTACAATACTCGTCAAGCATACAGGTTTTAGCTCTCCCCTTGAGAGAGAGTCGCTTAAGCCAACTTGTTGGCGATGCGGAGAGGGGTCAGAAAAGTTTAGATAATCAAAAGACTTTCGAGCCAATGGAAAAAAAGTAACCTGGTACCTTTTTTCATTCGAGCCAATGGAAAAAAAGTAACCTGGTACCTTTTTTCAATTTTTTTCATAATCTTAAAAGCGTTGTCGCTATAAGTTTTTTAACCCCTCACGGCTCCCAAATCGCAACTACCGTTTCGATTTTATTGCCTTGGAAAAAACTCGTCAAATATTCGGTCTAATCACTCTCCCCTTGAGGGAGAGTCGCAGAGCCAACTTGTTGGCGATGCGGAGAGGGGTCAGAAAAGTTTAGATAATCAAGAACTTGATTTTTTTAAAATTTTTCTCTTTTTATCGTG
>JBIIBR010000108.1:0-4853 GCA_044239285.1 Rickettsiales bacterium
TCTAGACCTTATCCACCACTAAATCCGCGGAAAGATCGAGAAAATTCTGATTCAAATAATACTCTAAAAAATCAATATTCAAGAAGACTTAAAACCGAATTTTTATTTTTGATAGCTTCATCTACTCGATTCATATCGCAACCAATTGAAACTTTTATTGCCAAAACATTTCCTTCTGAGTCAACTCTGAATTGTAAAAAAAGTGGTAATAAATTTTTTTTAAAAACTTTTTGCTGTCAACCAAATAAATCTTAAATCAAATAATTAAAAGTTAAAATTTTTTAAGATAAGAATATTGACACCACAAAAACTTAGAACCTAAAAGTTTTTTAGGAATTATTACCACAGAGATTTTCTGATTAATTTGCTAGAATATTAAATGGCATGAAAGATCCTCCCGCAAAATTATATCAAGAATTAATGGATAATAGTTTTAAGTCTTTTGATGCTGCTTGCGATTATTTATTTTTTCAAAATTCAAGCCCAAAAAATATTTTTCACTTGTTGTTTAAATTTAAAAAAAACAATTCGATGGAAAAAAAATTTAAAACTTTTATAGATTTAATATCTCAAGGAGCGGATATAAACAAAGAGCTGGAAGATGATAAAACCTTAGAATCCGAGCTTAGTAAGTTTTTTGACTTGGAAAAAGATGATGAAGAATTTAAATATTTTAAAAATAAATCACTGATAAAGTTAAGCCAATTTAAGAATGAGCTACAGCGTTTACCTAGGGTTGAAAGGCTTCCAAATTTGAGAGAAATATATGTAAAATCAATAAATAATTTAAAAAAAACAACCGACTTATATAAAGATCAATTGACGGCACTTGAACAAAATCCAATCTCAATGGAAATTTTTTTTACAAAAACTTCTCAGGAAGATTTTTTTTCAAAAAAACAACCCGAAAATGTGGAAAATATTTTGAATTTTTTGGGTTTTTTGAGTTATCTTAATGATTCAAAATTTATTGATTTTATATATACAAAAATTGAAAAATATGTCGAACATCGAAAAGATCCATTACTTAAAGAGGAGGAAGAGCTTTATTATTCAATTAATAATTTGATTGAAAACTTGCCAGATTTTTTCCAATTAAATATAAATCAAAAAACTCATTTTGAGAGAATTGAAAAGTTTAAAAATGACTTTTCTTTGAAATATCTCTTATCGAAAAAAAAATTTATATTAAAAATCCAAAAAATTATAAAGAATAAAATTAAAATAAATCAAACTGACGAAGCAAAATCTAATATAGAGCCAAAAGCAAAATCTAAAAAACAAGATGAAGAAAAAGCTCAAAGCGGATCTGAGGAAAGAGCTGAGAAACAACTCGAAGTTGCTGAAGAGGCAAAAAAGATATTAGATAACATCATTGCAAATGGACTTAAATTGATTGAAGAAACTGCTAAAAACAAAGCAGAATTAGAAAAAGCTCAACGCGAAGCTGAGCAAAAAGCCATAAAAAAAGCCATAAAAGAAGAGCGGACACGAAGATATCTTGAGAAAAAAAAACTTGAAGATGAAGAGATAAAAAAGCGTGAAGATGAAGAGAGAGAAAAGCGTGAAGCTTTGCAGGAATTAACAACCGAAGTTGTAACTGAATATTTTCTTGGAGTTGTAACCGAAGCTTTAGCTGAATTTAAAGTCGAGGAAGTTAAACGCGAACTCGACGAAAAAAATGCCATAATTGAAGCCGAAGCGCAAGCTAAACAACAAATCGAAGAAATCAAAGATAGAATTTTAGCAAAAACCAGTGCTAATTTTGAAAAATTCCAACCATTTTTTGATTTTTTACGTGCAGAAAAATTGTTAGAAATAGGAGAGATTGGGTTTTTTGGGAGTAGAGTTTATAGAGAAGTGATTAGCGAAACTTGTCCATCAATCGAAATTCCAAATAATCCTAAAGCGGATTTTGATATTTATTGCATTTCTGGAGGACCGAGTTCGAGTGGAGTGTATAGATTATTCACCGATTGGGGTGCGAGAGATAGTTTCCAAGGATTTATTAATAAATTTAATGCAACAAATCCTAATTTACAAATTAGTTTTTTAGAGGAGCAAGATGGTAAAAAAAGTGTAAATATGAGTGAAAAATATCAATCATCAAATTTTAAATTGGTTGCCACTTTTTTTGAAGATGAAGTTGGCGAAGAAAAAACTGAAAAAATCGTTAAAGAAAGAATCGAATTTGATCTAAATTTTTATACGCAACAATCGATGTTAAAAAATTTGCAATGGCAGTTTAATACAGAAAGAGTTTTTCTTGCACAAAATCCCGATCGAACTTTTGCATTAAAAATAAATCATTGCAATTGCGATCCGAGTCAAGAAAAAATGACCGTTGAAGACTTCTTTGCCAAAGCTCAAAGCGAAGAAATGCGAGAATTTCTTTTTGAATCTAATCCTCAAGCTCGAGGTTTCTTAAATAGAATGATCAACAAAAAAGGTATTTATAAATATCTCGATGAAGATACTTTAAATGCTCTTAAATCGGGACTTCTGGAAGATGTCCATATTAAAGAAAAACTGAAAGAAGAGCTTTTAGAATGCAAGAAAAATGTTGATGGCAAAGTGAGTCAATCAAAAGATCCAAAAATAACTTATGAAAAATATAAACAAGCAAAATTTATTCTTGATGAAATTGCAAAAGATAAAATTTTTAAAGAGGATAAGGATTTCCAAGAAATTTTGGGAATGAGTCCCAGAGCTTCTCCAACAGAAGCTCGAACAGAAGCTCGAACAGAAGCTCGAACAGAAGTTAATGTTGCTTTTAGTTAATTGTAAAAGATAAAATTTTTAAAGAGGATGGGGATTTCCAAGAAATTTTACCAAGTATTTCAAGAGGAACTCCAACACTTACAAACCTACAAATTTCTACAAACTAGAAAGTGCTTCAGGCTTTAGCTCCCCCCTTGCGGGCTCTTCGCGTTTAAAAAACTTACAGCAACAACGATTTTAAGATTATATAAAAAGTTGAAATGAAAAAAAATTCAAAAAGGTGATTTCTTGATTTTGTTTTTGAATTTCTCTTTCAAATTTCTTTATTAAAATATTTCCACCCCTCACCCTAACCCTCTCCTAAGCATGCGGGTAGAGGGGATTAGATCGATTATTTTTTAGCTTAACACGAAAAAATTGTAGAAGTTTTTTAATTATTTGAGAGAAGTTTTTAATTTATTTTTTTACCACAGGCCCGTGCCGATTCGAGTATCGCCTTTTGAAGTCATTTTGAAAACATTGCCGATGCTATGAGCCATTGGGTTGAAACGTTCGTCGTCTGGAAGAGCGGGGTCCATCCCTGCGGCTTGAAGTGTTCCTAAAACACTTTGGCGACAAAAATAATGTCCGCCCCAAAAAATCGTGTTATAATCGCTAAAATTTTTCTTGATATCTTGAATATTATTCCAATTTACGTTTCTTAATTCTTTTTTATAACGATCTTTAATTTTTTTATAATCTGGATTGGCAGAGGCGATATCGGCATCGCGTTTCCAACTATAAAAACTTTGATAAATCGCTCCACCGAATTGGGTTCCAAGCCCCGATTCGCAACCATGCATCCAACCTAAACGAAATCCCGGAGAACCTTCTTTTGGAGCGTGACGAAAAATAAAACCCATCGGTTTATACCAATAAGGTGAGCAAGAAGTTAGAGAAAAAAATAATAAAATTGTCGAGACAAATTTTTTAATTTCCATAATAAGAACCATTATAAGATTGACCAAAAAATTGCCCGACCGAACCGCCCGCCCACAGTGGATTTGAGTCGAAAACTCCGCGCGTTGTTCCTGATCCACCCTTTTGATAAACATCAAAAATACTATCCAAGCCACTGCCGGCGTTGGTGGCGCTCCAACTAAAAACTCCGCCATCAAGAAAACCATCACCGACGGTGTTATAATCTTGAGCCATCATGGTTGGATCGTAATAATTGAGATAATTATCAAATGAAGATTGTGGTTGTGAAATTATTTGCGTAAAGCAAAAAGAAATGCCACGAGAATGACCAAAACGATATTCGGAATTACCAATCATTTTGGGGTCGAAGCGATAACCTTTGTAAACAGTTTTGTAAAAAGGATTGCCTCGAGCATAAGAAACAGTTTCGCAACCATCTTTGTAGCCTTGTTGAAATGATGGTGTTCCCGGGGGGACTTTAAAACTTGTCATTGAATAAAAAGGTCTTCCGGCATCACTAATCCAACGACAAGAGTTTAATAAAAAAATCAATGAAGTGAAAATTATAATTTTTTTCATTAACGAAAACCTTTCATGATTGAACTCCAAATTGATGATTTTTGGCGAATATAAGTTGAGCGATAACAATACCAAAAGGCACTATCCCAAGAATCTCGATATTCGGGCGAAGATGACATGCGATAACCATCAATTTTAGTATTGCGATAAAACATTTTATAAAAAGTATTTGAAGCGCTAGAAATACCAACCTCGCAACCATCTTTCCAGCCAGCGCGATATTCTTCGGTGGTTTTATCAGTTTCGTCTTGAAGTTGTTTATCAGCCATTGATGGTAAATATTTTTTAGCGCCAGAAGTGCAAGCGTTCAAGGAAAAAATTGATATTATTATTAAGAATTTTGTTAAAGTGTATTTCATTTTGACAAAGGTGAATGTTGCATTGAAGGCATGGCTACAAAGCTTCCAATATAAGCGGTGCAAGAAAAAAAAGCTACGCGCCAGCCCGTTTGAAAATAAGGATCATGTTGATAAACGCCCGAACCATAATCCGGACCTTGATCTTCTTGATAAACAAAAGAATTTTGAAAAGTTCGACCGGCAAGAGCACTTTTACAGCCAGCATGCCAGCCTGCTTTAAATTCGGGCGGACCG
>JBIIBR010000175.1:0-2926 GCA_044239285.1 Rickettsiales bacterium
GACCGTCTGGCACTTTTAAATCCATGGTGATTGGTTGATAAAAACCCATATTATCAACCCCACGACAAGAATATAAAGTTAAAAATAAAATCATTACGATAACTTTAGAAATCTGATATTTCTTCATAAAACTTCCCAATCCATAATATAAGTGCATTGCTCGAGTCCATCAAACCAGCCGACCCCATAATCCGATGATTTTTTCATGCGACGAAAATCAAAACGTGGATCTAAATCAGAAGATAAACCTTTGGTTACGGCATTCATCGCCGATTGACAACCATCGCGAAAGCCTTTGCCATATTCAGTTTTTGCTGAAGGAAAATTTTTTACTCCTGTCAAGGGACGCGGTTTTAATCCCCAATTCCAATCTGACGGCATTGGTTCAACAAATAGGCACGAAGAGGTTGTGAGCAAAATTAATAAAAATGAAATTTTTAAAAATAATTTTAACATTTTTTTGAAAAATCTTTGAGTGGTTTTAAAATTGTGATTAAAAAATATATACCTTATAAGCATTGATTTTATTTAAAGATTTTGCAACTAAAATCAAAAAAATTTTATTTTCAACACAAATAAAAACAAATTTTGATTTTTATTTTTAATCTTTTAAATTGAAGTGAAAATAAATTTAATAAAAAATTATCATGTTTTTGTTAAAAGACCGCACAATCATTGAAATATCAGGGCAAGATCGTCAAGAATTTTTGCAAGGATTAATCACCAATGATATAAAACTAGCAAACTCGCAAAAGATGATTTATTCAGCTTTTTTGAACGGAGCAGGGCGTTTTTATGTCGATTTTTTTATTCACGAAATTGCTGAAAAATATATTTTAGATTGCCATATTTCAGAAGCCGATGAAATTATTAAAAAACTCAATCTTTATAAATTACGTTCACAAATTGAAATTAAAAAAAATCAAAATTTATTTGTTATTTTTAATAGTGAGAGCCTTGGATTTGTTGACCCAAGAGCCAAAGATTTTGGTTATAGATTTTATGTTGATCAAGTAGATTTAGAAAAATATACAACTCAAAATTCAATTTTTTATCATCAAAGACGCATTAATTTTAAAATTCCCGAAGGCTATTATGATTTAACCAAAGATAAATCTTATATTTTTGAATTTGGTTTTGATAATTTTAACGCAATTTCTTATCAAAAAGGATGTTATGTTGGTCAAGAAACAACGGCTCGCAATCACTATCGCGGGCAGTTGCGGAAAAAAATATTTTTATTTGAAATCAAAGAAGTTGATGCAGAATTGAGAAAAATTATTGAAGAAAAAAATGATTTATCTTCTTTACAATTCGATGATAATGGCTTAAAAATGGCTAATATTAAAAATCACGAACTATTGAAAAATGACAAAGAATGTGGCTTAGTGTTATCATCAATTTTTGATGGAAAAACGCTAAGAGGTCTTGTTTTACTTAAGTTCGATGAAGTTGAAGACGATAAAAATATTGCGCCAAAAATTAATTTAGCGAATGAAAATATTTTTTTACAAAATAATAAAATTTTAATTATTGATTAAATAACTTTAATGCAAATTTATCTCCCGATCGCTGAAATTCCAGTCAATATTTTTTTAATTTTAGCGCTTGGATTGTTAACGGGTTTTTTAGCGGGAATGTTTGGAATTGGTGGCGGTTTTTTGGCAACACCATTTCTAATTTTCATCGGCGTACCTTCTCCCGTAGCGGTTTCTACTTCAACTAATCAAATTATCGCCGCCTCAATTTCTGGGCTTCTTGCGCATTTTAAAAAAGGTAATGTTGATATAAAAATGGGGCTTTTTTTGGTGCTTGGTGGCTTGATCGGATCGTCTTTTGGCGTTTCAATTTTTAGTTTGCTAAAAAATGCTGGGCAAATTGATTTAGTCATCGCCATTACTTACGTGCTATTTCTTGGCTCAATCAGCTTGATGATGCTCTCCGACGGATTTAAAAATTTTATTGATAAAAAATTTGGAATGGATTGGCATCATCGCAATGATGAAGTGGTTAAATTTCAATGGTTGCTTAAAAAAATTGAAGGCATGCCTTTCAAAACTTATTTTTCGCGTTCAGAAATTTATGTAAGTATTTTAGTGCCAATTATTTTAAGTTTTGGAATTGGAATTTTAGTTTCTTTAATGGGCGTTGGTGGTGGATTCCTCATGATTCCAGCCATGCTTTATATTTTAAGAATGCCGTCGAGTTTGGTGGTTGGTACTTCATTATTTCAAATTGTTTTTATCGCCAGTAATGCCACATTTTTGCAAGCGGTTACGGGAAATAATGTCGATTTAGTGTTGGGAGTTTTGATGATTTTAAGTTCGGCAATCGGTGCTCAATTTGGCTCCCGAGCTGCTTATAAGGTTGACGCCAACGCTACGCGAACTTTTTTAGCGATTTTGCTTTTGATGATATGTTTTAAGATGATGTTTCAATTATTTTCGCAACCAAGCAATATTTATTCACTCGATATTTTGAAATGAAATTATTAAAAATTTTTTATACATTTTGTTTTTTATTGCTGAGTTGCGAGGCTTCGGCTGGACCTTTAATTTCAGGCATTTCGGCCAATGAAATAAATGTTGATACCGAATTTAAAGGAGCACAAATTTTATTGTTCGGCGCCAAAAATGATGCTGGAAATGTTGTTATTACAGTTAGAGGTCCACGCAAAAATTTTATCATCAGTAAAAAAGAAAATTTGCTTGGAGTTTGGTTTAATGGTGAGCGCATAAAATTCAAAAATTCTTATGGTTTTTATTCGCTATTTTCTACTTATAATGATGGCGAAATGATCCAGCAAGACCTCAATGAATATGAGCTTGGGAAGAATAATATTCAATTCGAAATTCAAGATAATTTATCGCCAGCAAAAATTAATGAATTTCGAGTGCAATTAATAGATTTGCTCGAGCAAAAAAAA
>JBIIBR010000051.1:0-7752 GCA_044239285.1 Rickettsiales bacterium
TGGAGCAAATAAAAGTTACTTCGGAGAATTCATTTCAACCAATGAATATAAATTTTGGATTATTTGCTCCATTTGAAAATAATATTGCTAAGGATGATCGTAAAGAAGCTTACAGCACAAGGGCTTTAGAGCAGTTAGAAATTTGGAAAAGTCAATTTTGTTAATTTACTTTTTTGGCTTATGTAATTTTTTTGAAAAAGTTTTCTCTTGACGATCGGCAAATGGATTGTCGCTTTTGCGAAAATAAAGACGAATTGGCGTTAAATTTAAGGCAAAATATTCACGCAAAGAATTAATTAAATAACGTTGATAAGATCCTTCTAAGGGCTTTGGATGATTGGTAAAAACCGCAAAAGTCGGCGGACGCTTTTTAATTTGAGTGGCATATTTCAATTTAATCGCCTTGCCCTTGTAAAGCTTTGGCGAATGCGCACTCTCAGCACCTTTTAACCAATCAACCAACTTGTTAGTTTGAATATAAGTTTGCCATTGTTTATAAGTTTCAATCGCCAAATCTAAAGTTTTTTCAACATTATAACCGCTTTTTGCCGACACTCCGAGAATTGGCGCTCCAGAAATTTCGGGCAATAAATTTTGAATTTGTTCACGCACTTGACGCATAAAAATTTCTTTATCACCTTTTACTTGATCAATTTTATTAATAGCGAAAACTAGGGCGCGACCTTCGCGTAAGACTTGTCCTGCTAAAGATAAATCTTGATGATCGAGAAGAGAATTGGCATCGATTAACAAAATTATAACTTGAGCAAAACGTATGGCGCGATAGCTATCAAGGGTTGAGAGCTTCTCAAGTTTTTGATGAATCGCACTTTTTTTGCGAATTCCGGCGGTATCGATGAAACGAATTTTTTGATTTTTATATTCAAAATCAACGGCGATGGCATCACGCGTAATACCAGCTTCAGCCCCAGTAATAAAGCGTTCATTGCCTAAAACTTTATTTAAAAAACTTGATTTTCCGGCGTTGGGTTTGCCAATAACGGCGATTTGAAATTGATGCTCTTTATCCTCTTTCTCATTTTCTAAATCATCGATTTCATCATTTTCTTCAACGAAATTTTCATCGATTGACGAATCGTTATTTTTTTCATTTAATTCGGCAAAAATCTCTTCATATTTTTCAATTTCAGGAGCGATTTTATCATATAAATCCATAAAACCCAACTTATGTTCTGCTGAAACGCCAGTAGGCTTGCCGAACCCTAATCGATAAAATTCTTTGCCGAAAATTTCTTCATTTAAATTTTCACATTTATTGGCAACTAAAATTGTTGGTTTTTTTATTTTTCGTAACCAATCGGCGAAATAAAAATCATCATTATTTAAACCCAATTTTCCATCAACAACGAACAAACATAAATCGGCGTCATCGACCGCAAATTGAGTTTGCTCAACCATTCTTTTTTCTAATGAAGCATCGGTAATGTGATGTTCTAATCCTGCAGTGTCGATGGCAATGAACTCAAGTGGACCAAGCTTTCCACGCGCTTCTTTGCGATCACGAGTAACTCCCGGAGTGTCGTCGGTGATGGCAAAATTTTTGCCGATTAATTTATTGAAAAGCGTTGATTTTCCAACATTTGGACGCCCAATTATGGCAATTCTAAACATAAATTTAATTCTTGAATGTGATTAATGCAAAGTTGATTATAAAGTTTTAATTTATTTTAACAACAACGATTTACGCCCTTCCATTTGTTATTGCGAAGGTTATTTAAAAATTGTTTTTTAGAAATTATTTGACAATTTTTGTGATGTTTTTTTTGATGTTCAAGATATTTTTTATAAGCAAAATCGCCCGAAAAATATTCTTTAAATTCTTTAAAAATATTTAAAATTTTTTTCATTTTATTTTTTACCAAAAAATATTTTTCGCGCTGATTCAAAAATTACAATCCATAAAATTATTAAAAAGAACATAGCGATGAAAGCTACGAGCTGTTGATTAAAAATCATTTTCTCGGCATTAATAATTTGTGCTTCATCGACAATTTGATTGGTCATTAATTTTTCTTTCAATGCATTTGCTGAAGCCAAAAATCCAATTTTTACATCGCTCGAAAACACCTTCATTAAAACCGCCGAAGTGGTGGTGAATGTAATAAAAATCAAGGGGAGGGCGGTGACTAAACAATAAATTTTTCTCTGCTTAGTTTTGTAAATAATTACCGTCGCTAAAGTAAGAGCGATGCAGGCGAGCATTTGATTCGACATGCCGAAAAGTGGCCATAAAATATTAACTCCGCCATTTGGATCAATCACGCCGACATATAAAAAATAGCCCCAGCAACCAACAACCGCAAAGCTCGAGAAAATTCCTGCCCAAGCTGATTCATGCAATTTTTTATCACGAAATTTGAGTAAATCTTCCAGCATAAATCTGGCGACGCGGGTTCCAGCATCAAGAGTGGTGAGAATAAAAATTGCTTCAAACATAATCGCAAAATGATACCACATGGCGAGTAAATTTGAACCAAAAGCTGACGAGAAAATTTTTGCCATTCCAACCGCTAAAGACGGCGCTCCACCCGTTCGCGAATAAAGACTATTTTCGCCCATTTGCGACGCCAAAAGTTCCATTTCCTTGCCGTCAAGTTTAAAGCCCCAACCGTTGATAGTAGCAACGGCGTCGGCTCCAAGACTGGCGGCGGAAGAGTTGATGGCGAAGAAAATTGCTGGGTCAAGAACGCAAGCCGCGATTAACGCCATAATTCCGACAAAACCTTCAAGAAGCATACTGCCATAACCCACCAAACGAATGTCATTTTCACTCGAAATTATTTTTGGAGTCGTTCCCGAAGCCACAAGAGAGTGAAAGCCAGAGATGGCTCCGCACCCAATTGTAATAAATAAAAATGGAAAAATTTTGCCACTAAAAATTGGACCCGAACCATCGATAAATTTGGTTAAAGCTGGCATTTGGATTTGCGGTTGAAAAATTAATAAGGCAATTGCTAACAATAAAATTGTGCCAATTTTTAAAAATGAAGAAAGGTAATCACGAGGCGTGAGTAAGAGCCAAACTGGCAACACCGCCGCCATAAATCCATAAAAAATTATACAAAATGCAATAAATTTTGGATCGCGATCGAAGATTTTTGTTAAATTTTCATCATAGTGAATAACCTTACCGCCGTAAACCGCAAGCAAGAATAAAAATACTCCAACAATGCTGGCTTCAATTACTCCGCTTTGACGAATGTGATAAATATAAACCCCGACCAACATCGCAATTGGAATTGTCATTAGCACCGTAAAAGAGCCCCAAGCGCTATGAGCCAAAGCTTTTACAATTACGAGTCCAAGCACGGCGATCAAAATTATAATTATGGCTAAAGTGCCGACTAAAGCACAAATTCCAGCGACCTTACCGATTTCATCTTCGATCATTTTGCCCAGTGATTTGCCGTCACGTCGCATCGAACAAAATAAAATTATCATATCTTGAACGGCACCGGCGAGAACCGATCCGACTAATATCCACAAGGTCCCCGGTAAATATCCAAATTGTGCCGCTAAAGTTGGACCGATTAATGGACCCGGTCCCGCAATCGCCGCAAAATGATGGCCAAAAACTACCCATCGATTAGTTGGAACATAATCTTTGCCATCATTTATTTTTTGCGCCGGCGTTAATTTTTTTGGATTTATGTGTAAAATTTTGGTGGCAATCCACAAGCTATAAAATCTATAACCGATTAATTGTATACAAGCAAAAGCGACAATAAACCATAGCGAAGAAATCTTTTCGTCTCTAGTGATGGCGATGCCAGCGAATGCAGATGCTCCAAGGATTCCGATAATTATCCACAGCAAATAACGCATAAAAATTTTTTTCATGATATAATTAAATATTTTATTGAATTTATTTAAAAAACTAATTGAATTTATAGTTATAAAAATGAGAATCGATTAACGATTTTTTATTTTTAATAATTCATCAATTAAATTTTATTTCAAGAAATTTTAGCTATTTTCATGGCAGATAAAAACAACACATCCAGTTTATTAGAGGCGATAAAAAACAAACTTAGCAAGTTTGATAATAAGCCTAAACCTGCTGAAAATAAGTCATCGGTTAATTACTTTAGCCAGGATTTACAAAGCACCGAGCTCGATAAGGTATCGCTTGATAAAACTAATATTGGCCTAATTTTTGAAGCTGAAAAAAAATTAGAAAATATTCGTAAAAAAAATTTAAATCAAAATATAAACAAACAAAAAGATATCGATTTAGATTTAGATGATGAGAGTTTGAATGTTAAAGATTTGGGTCAAAAAATTTCAATTGAAAGTAAAATAAAAGAGATCGCCGACGAGTTAAATTTAGAAGATTTTGAAGAAGATTTTGAGGATGAAGGAACGCCAGAAGTTGAAGAAGAAATTGCTGATGAAATCAATAAAGAGATTGATCCGATTGACATCGAATTGATGGAGCTCGAAAAAGAAATTACCAAAAATAATCAACAAAAAAATCAGAATAATTCTGAAGATCAAATCGCTGAGGATTTGAATATAAAAACTTATCTTGATTCAAAATTTGAAGATGAGTTTGAAAAAATCGAAGAAGAAATTAAAAAAGAACAAAATGCTCCAGAGCTTGATTCTTCAAATGTTTTGAAGCCTTTTCAAAATAATGAAAATGACAATAATCTGAATAAAATAAATTTTAATCAAACTCAAAATCAAATTCTTTTTAAAATCACTCCAGCGCAAGATTTTCTAAACAAAAAAACCGAAGAAGTTATTGAGAAAAAAGTTGATGAAGCCTTGGAAATTCAGGATTCTTTTGATGAAAAAGTTGAAGAAAATATTGTGGAAAATAAAAATATTGTTGAAGAGAAAGTTGAAGAAAAAGTTGAAGAGTTGATCGAAAAAGTTGTTGAAGAGAAAGTTGAAGAAGTCTTGCCAATTCAGGTTTCTTTTGATAAAAAACTCGAAGAAAATATTGTAGAAAATAAAAATATTGTTGAAGAAAAACTTGAAGAAAAAGTTGAAGAAGTCTTGCCAATTCAGGTTTCTTTTGATAAAAAACTCGAAGAAAATATTGTAGAAAATAAAAATATTGTGGAAGAAAAACTTGAAGAAGAAGTTGAAGAAAAAGTTGAAGAAAAAGTTGAAGAAAAAGTTGAAGAAGTCTTGCCAATTCAGGTTTCTTTTGATAAAAAACTCGAAGAAAATATTGTAGAAAATAAAAATATTGTTGAAGAAAAACTTGAAGAAAAAGTTGAAGAAGTCTTGCCAATTCAGGCTTCTTTTGATAAAAAACAACAACAAAATTTTGTTAATATTAACAATCAAGATTCTATAAAATCAAATGCCGAAATTAATGAAAAAAACAATTTAATTTTAGAAAAAATAAATTATAATTTAATTCATGAAGAAACGATTTATCAAGCATCAAACTCAATGAAAAAGCTTATGGAAGCAAAGAATCTTGTTAATAATATTGGTAATTTTGCGCGCGATGAAACTCTTACCAAAATAGCCATCAATTTAATGGAGCCAAAACTTGAAAAATGGCTTAATGAAAACTTGCCATTGATGGTTGAGAATATTGTCCGCGAAGAGATTGAAAAAATAGTCCCAAAGGTTTAAAAAATAAGGTCAAATCAATAATTTATACCATTCCAACAAAAAATATTTTACTTAATTTACGGTTCTTAAGTGATGGTTTTTTATTAGAAATGGTATTAAACAACATTCAAACGTAAATATTCGAATGTTGTTTTTAAAAAATTAATGCGATAATAATCTTTCAACCTCTAAAGCCGCCATGCATCCAGTTCCAGCCGCCGTTACCGCTTGACGATAAATTTTATCTTGAATATCGCCCGCTGCAAAAACGCCCTTTACTGCGGTAGCAGTTGAGTTGGGTTTGGTAATAATATAACCTTCGCTATCGATTTCAATTCCGGTATTTTTGAACATTTCTGAGTTTGGTTTATGACCAATCGCTATGAAAATGCCGTCGATTTTCATCTCTTTTGTTGAACCATCAACGGTGTTTTTTAATCTTGCGCCCGTAACA
The DNA here is from genome assembly GCA_044239285.1 of Rickettsiales bacterium. Classification (GTDB taxonomy): domain Bacteria; phylum Pseudomonadota; class Alphaproteobacteria; order Rickettsiales; family UBA1997; genus CAILUF01. The sequence goes on from JBIIBR010000051.1 coordinate 6,053, forward strand.
GATTTTGGATTTTCATTTCCCAAAACTTCATCAAGTTCGTGATTCCAAATTACTTCAATTTTTTTATTCGAAAATAAACGTTCTTGCATGATTTTTTCACCACGAAATTTATCGCGACGATGAATAACATAAACTTTTGAAGCGTGATTAGTTAAATAAATTGCTTCTTCAATCGCGCTGTTTCCGCCACCAATCACCATTACCTCTTTATTTTTAAAGAAGAATCCGTCGCAAGTAGCGCATCCCGAAACACCAAAACCTTGGAATTTTTTTTCGGAATCTAATCCAAGCCAGCGAGCTTGAGCTCCAGTGCAAATAATCACGGTTTCGGCTTCGTAAATATCGCCCGATTCGCCAATTAATTTGAATGGTCGATTAGAAAAATCAACTTGAGAGATGTGATCAAAAATAATTTGAGTGCCAACATGCAAAGCTTGTTTTTCCATTTGCTCCATCAACCAAGGACCTTGAATCGCGGTGGCAAATCCGGGATAATTTTCAACGTCGGTGGTGATTGTGAGTTGACCACCCGGTTGATTGCCATTGATTAAAATTGGCTGAAGATTGGCGCGAGCACAATAAATCGCGGCACTATAGCCAGCGGGACCAGAGCCGATGATAGCTACTTTAGTTTTGTGAGTGTTTGACATAATTTTCTTATTTTAATTTATAAAATTTTAATTCATAAACATGCCACCATTGACATGAATTGTAGTTCCCGTGATGTAATTGGCTTCAGGGCTTGATAAAAAAGCAACCGCATTCGCGATATCTTGCGATGAACCCATTTTTCCAGCAGGAATTTTTGCTAAAATTGCATTTTTTTGTTGCTCGGTTAAAATTTCGGTCATTGGACTTTCAATGAATCCAGGAGCGACGCAATTGATGGTAACGTTGCGCGAGGCAACTTCTTGAGCCATTGATTTAGTCATGCCAATCATCCCAGCCTTAGAAGCAACATAATTTGTTTGACCCGGATTGCCGGTTAACGCAACAACTGAAGCGATATTGATGATTCGACCATTTTTACGACGCAACATTTTTTTAATAGCATTGCGATTTAATATGAAAGTTGATTTGAGATTGACATCAATCACATGATCAAAATCTTCATTTTTCATTCTAAGAATCAAGCTGTCTCTGGTGATTCCAGCGTTGCAAACTAGAATGTCGATTTGACCAACTAGGCTTTCAGCTTTGTCGAATAAATCTTCAACTTCAGCGATATTTGATAAATTGCAAGCGAGATATTTGCAATCCTCGGAAATTTCTGAAGCAAGCTGTTGAAGTTTTTCTTCTTTTGTGCCCGAAAGAACTAATTTAGCACCTTGAGAATGTAAAGTTTTTGCAATAGCGCAACCGATTCCGCCCGTTGCGCCTGTTATTAAAGCATTTTTGCCGTTGAGTGTAAACATAATATTTAATAAATTTATTGATTGATAATTTCTATTAGTCTTTGCATTTTTTCAATATCTTTTTTATCATATCCTAAATCATTTTTTTGTTGTGTAAAATTATTTTTCTTAATTTCTGGTTTTGGCGTTTCATTATTAGAATTATTTTGATTTTCTTGGGCCTTTTCTTTTAAAAGTTCTTTAGCATATTCATTATCAAGACTATTGTTTTTTATAATTTCAGGTGTTTTTAAAACATCAGAAAAATTAATTTTCAAAATACCGATAAAGCCTCTTACAGCTGGG
>JBIIBR010000052.1:0-7749 GCA_044239285.1 Rickettsiales bacterium
TCGATTAAAAACAAAATCAAGAAATTAACTTTTTTGAAATTTTTTCATTTCAATTTTTTATATAATCTTAAAACCTTTGTCGTTGTAAGTTTTTTGACCCCTCACGGCTTCGTCGCTTTTCTCAATCAAAATTTCATTTTGATTTCGAAGACGACTCGCCCCAGGGATAGCGTCGCATTCGCTCCTAATCCCGCTCTTCGCTAAAAATAGCCGTTTAGGCTATTTTTTTAACGCGAAGAGCCCTCAAGGGGGAAGCAACAGCTCGTAGTCTTTACGAGATTATTAAATAAATATATCAATCCAAGGAGTTGGGTTATTTGGCAAATTATTTTGTGAGAGAATAAAATGAAACTTAATTTTAAATGACAAAAGCATAAATTTTAATTAATATCGCAAATTAACTTCGATGAATTTTCATAAAAATTTTAATAAAATAATCAATTTCAATTCAAAAAATGATATTGAAAAATTATTGAAAAAAATTACAATTAAAAAAATATAACAATTTATTAAAATTCTTTTAACTTAATTTCAATCCCAATGTCTGAAAATATTTTTGATGTAATCATTATCGGTGGTGGTCCCGGTGGCTATGTATCCGCAATAAGATCCGCTCAATTAGGTTTAAAAGTTGCTTGTATTGAGAAGCGCAAAAATTTAGGAGGAACTTGCTTAAACGTTGGCTGCATTCCCTCTAAAGCGATGTTAGAAATTTCGCATAAATTTCACGATGCCAATCATCAATTTGAAAAACTCGGAATTAATATTTCCAAACCAAAAATTGATGTTAAAAAACTAGTCAACAATAAAAATGAAATCGTTGCCGGTCTTACAGCAGGAATAGCTGGACTCTTTAAGAAAAATAAAGTTGAACATATTCATGGTGTTGCCAAATTTATCGACAAAAACTCGATTGAAGTGGTTAAAGAAGATGGTTCCAAACATAATCTTAAAGCTAAGAATTTTGTTATAGCAACTGGTTCCGAAGTTGCTCAATTGCCAAATGTCGAAATTGATGAAAAAATTATTATATCTTCAACTGGAGCACTTGACCTCGAAGCCGTTCCACAAAAAATGATTGTAATCGGTGCCGGAGTAATTGGTCTAGAGTTAGGATCGGTGTGGAGTAGATTTGGAGCTGAAGTAGAAGTTATTGAATATCTCGATAAAATTACTCCAACAATGGATAATGAAATATCTAAAAATTTCCAAAGAAGTCTCGAAAAACAAGGATTTAAATTCCGCTTATCAACTAAAGTTTTATCAGTCAAAAAAGATAAAAAAGGGGCAATTGTCGAAGTTGAATCAGCTCAGGGCGGTAATAAAGAAACTCTTAATGCCGACGTTGTTTTAGTGGCGATTGGACGCAAACCAAATTCTAACAATTTAGGCTTGGAAAATATTGGAGTTAAAATTAATAATCGTGGCTTTATTGAGAATCACCATTTGCGAACTAATATTGAAAATATTTATGCGATTGGCGATGTAACAACTGGTCCGATGCTTGCCCATAAAGCCGAAGATGAAGGCGTAGCTGTTGCAGAAATTATTGCGGGTCAAGCTGGTCACGTTAATTACAACACTATTCCAAATGTAATTTATACTTATCCAGAAGTGGCTTCGGTTGGCAAAACTGAAGAAGAGTTAAAGGCCCAAAATATTGATTATAAAGTTGGAAAATTTTCAATGATGGCGAACTCTCGCGCCCGCGCTACTTTTGATGAGCAAGGCTTCGTTAAAATTTTATCTTGCACTAAAAAAGATAAAATTTTAGGAGCTCATATTATCGCTCGCGAGGCCGGAAACACAATTCACGAAATTGTTGTGGCGATGGAATTTGGTGGAAGCGCTGAAGATATTGCTCGTACTTGCCACGCTCATCCAACTTACAACGAAGCGGTTAAAGAGGCTTGCTTAGCGGTTGATAAAAGACAAATTCATTCATAATTTGAAATAAATATTTACAAAATATGAGAAAAAATTGCGAATTTTATAGCTTTAATTTAAATTTTAAGAGCTTTACAATTTCAACAAATAATACTCGATTAACGATAAATTAAAAATAAAAAAATCAAAAAAATATTAATTCAAAATCTGAAAATTAATAAACAAAATAATTATAAAATTATGACCAAAAAATTTGATTTATGTATTATCGGCGCAGGGCCGGGTGGATATGTTTCCGCAATTCGCGCTTCACAATTAGGGCTTAAAGTTGCCATCGTTGAAGCCAATCATTTAGGCGGAATTTGTTTAAATTGGGGATGTATTCCGACCAAGGCGTTGTTGCGTTCATCCGAGATTAATCACCTGCTTCATAATCTCGATCAATTTGGTTTTTCAGCAGAAAATATTAAACATGATTTTGCTAAAATTATTGAAAGATCGCGTGCGGTTTCTAAGCGTTTAAGTACTGGTGTTGCTGGCTTGATGAAGAAAAATAAAATTGAAGTTTTTGATGGCTTTGCCAAATTTTTAGATGCTAAAAAAATTTCCGTAAGCAAAGATTCTAAAGAAATTGAGCAAATCGAGGCTTCTTATTTTATAGTGGCAACGGGAGCTAGAGCAAGAGTTATTGCCGGCATGGAGCCTGATGGCGAAAATATTTGGACTTATCGCGAAGCGATGACCGCCAAAGCCTTGCCAAAATCCTTAATCGTAGTTGGTTCGGGAGCAATTGGTTCGGAATTTGCCTCTTTTTATCGCAACATGGGAGCCGAAGTGACTCTAGTCGAAATGGCGGAAAATATTTTGCCAGTTGAAGATGAAGAAATTTCTAAATTAGCGCGTAAATCTTTTGAAAAGCAAGGCATTAAAATTTTAACTTCGGCATCGTTAAAAGCTTTGAAAGTAGGCAAAGGCGAGGTTGTTGCCTCAATTGAAATCGCTGGAAAAGTTGAAGAAATTAAAGCTGAAAAAGTAATTATGGCGGTGGGAATCGTTGCCAATGAAGAAAATTTAGGTTTAGAAAAAACTAAAATTAAAGTTAATAAGGGTAGCATTGAAACCAATGGCTACATGGAAACTGCCGAAGCGCATATTTTTGCAATTGGCGATGTGGCTGGAGCGCCTTGGTTGGCTCACAAAGCCTCACACGAAGGAATCATCGCTGCCGAAAAAATTGCCAGCAAAATGAACAAATATGACGCCAAAAAAGTTCATCCAATCAAAAAGGAAAATATACCAGGATGCACTTATTCAATGCCTCAAATCGCTTCTTTAGGTTTAACCGAAAAGAAAGCTAAAGAGCTTGGTAAAAAAGTAAAAATCGGACGCTTCCCTTATTTAGCCAATGGCAAAGCCATCGCAATGGGCGAAACCGAAGGCTTAATTAAAGTTCTTTTTGATGAAAAGACGGGAGAGCTTTTGGGGGCGCATTTAATTGGCGCCGAGGTAACCGAAATGATTCAAGGATTCGTGATTGCTAAGCAAGCCGAATTAACCGAAGAAGATTTAATGCACACAATTTTTCCACATCCAACCATGTCAGAAATGATGCATGAAGCGGTGCTTGACGCATATGGAAAGGTTATACATTTCTAATGCTTAAAAGATTAATTAAAATTACCAAGGGCTTTTTTATGGGAAATAAGCCTAACAATATTTCCCAGGGCTTTGATTTAACAAGCGATAATTCAAATTCACAAAATTTTATAAATAACCACAATAAGCAAGGTCAATCCGCTCCTATTGATTGCAATAACAAAGGTTTTAGACAAAATGGAGATCGAATTTTGTATATAGAAAACGGCTCTGAATCTAAAAATTTAAATCAAAATGATTGCGGACTTTCTGAATACGTTTTTAGAATGGATGATCACGCAGAATTAAGACCACCTTCAAATAATTTATCATCACCAAAAATAATCAATTTACCCAAAACTATTCTAAAAAATTCTAAACAATAATCTTTTTTAACTAAATTTATTTTTAAATAACAAAGAAGAATCGCCATAAGAGTAAAAGCGATATTGCTTTTCAATAGCGTGCTCGTAAAGCTTAAATGCATTTTCATATCCAACAAAAGCACAAATTAACATAAATAAAGTTGATTTCGGCAAATGAAAATTGGTCATTAAAACATCAATAATTTTAAATTTATAAGGCGGATAAATAAAAATTTCAGTAGCGCGATTTTGCGGTTGCAAAATACCATTCTCATCTACGCTGGACTCAATCGCTCTGAGTGAAGTTGTGCCGACGGCGATGATTTTTTTTCCATTTTTTTTAGCATTATTAATAATTTCACAATTTTCTTTTGAAAGAAAAAATTTTTCACTATGCATTTTGTGACTCGCTAAATCATCAGTGCGAACTGGCAAAAATGTGCCCGCTCCAACATTTAAAGTAAGAAAAACACATTCAATTTTTTTAGCTTTTATTTTAGCAAAAATATTTTCATTAAAATGCAATCCTGCCGTCGGCGCGGCAACGGCTACGCCATCTTTAGCGTAAATTGTTTGATAATTTTTCTGATCATTATGCTCATCTTTTGGATCATTTTCACCACGCTTAATGTAAGGCGGAAGTGGAATGGAACCATATTTTTCAAGCTTAGAAGGCAACTCGCTTTCTTTGCAATTAAATTTAATTTTAATAAATCCTTCATTATCTTTTTCAATAACTTCACAATAAAAATTACCCTCCAAATTTTTAGAAATCGTAATTATATCGCCAATGCGAACCTTCTTGGCGGGGCGACACAAGGCGTTCCAAAGCCCATTTGTTTCTTGATCAAGATTAAAATGAATCACTGCCGAATTGCGAGAAATTTCTCCAATCAATTTTGCCTTGATTACCTTAACTTGATTAAATATCATTACATCGCCTTGGTCAAAAAAATCGATCAAATCATTGATTTTTTTATCAATAATTTGATTATTTTGAAAAACTAACATCGGGGTTTGTTCCTTGTTTTTCAAGGGCTCTTGAGCTATTAAACTCTCTGGTAAATTAAAATTAAAATCTGCGGTTTTAAACATGGAAAATAACAAAACTCATTTTGGTTTCAAAGAAGTCGATCGCGATCAAAAATCCGGTTTAGTCAAAAACATTTTTTCAAATGTTGCCAAAAAATATGATTTAATGAACGATTTAATGAGCGCCGGCACTCATCGACTTTGGAAAAATAGCATGATAAAACATATCGATTTTTTTGACAATATTAAAATAATTGATGTTGCGGGTGGGACGGGAGATATTGCTTTTCGCATTGCTAAAAATGCTCAAGAAAAAAATCTAAATTATCAAATTGAAGTTGTAGATATAAATCCGCAAATGCTAGAAGTTGGCAGATCGAGAGCGGTTGATTTAAATTTATTTTCTCATTTAAATTTTATTGAAGGCGATGGCGAAAAACTTAATTTTACCGATGAATCTTTTGATGTTTTTACCATTGCTTTTGGCATTCGCAATTTCACCAATATTGAAAAAGGTTTGCACGAAGCTCATCGTGTTTTAAAAAAAGGTGGAAAGTTTATTTGTCTAGAATTTTCTAAGGTCGAAGATATTTTTTTACAGAAAATTTACGATACTTATTCTTTTAAAATAATTCCTAAAATTGGAGAAGTTATTCTTAAAGATCAAGATTCTTATCAATATTTAGTTGAAAGTATTCGTAAATTTCCTGATCAAAAATCTTTTAAAAAACTAATTGAAAATGCTGGATTTTCTAAGGTCGGTTATCAAAATTTAACATTTGGGGCATGTGCAATTCATTATGGCTTTAAAGAATAATTTTTTAATGATAATTTTACTTTTATCGCTATCTTCATGCTCAGGAATGTGTAGGGTTGAACCCAAATTTACTGAAGAAGCAATTCGCTTATATAATTTACCATTCACTTATAGAGCAAATTTAACTCAAGATGAAATTTATAAAATATTTGACGGATGTTATAGTCTTGGCGATAGAGTTTTTGTAACTCAAACAATGTTTAAAAAGAAATATATTTTACTTCGCGCTGGAGAGCCTTACACTTATGCTGATGAAGATACTTGGTTTGGATTTTAACAATAAAATTGATATAAGTAAATCTTATTGATTTGTTGTTTTTGATAAGTTTTACTTATTAAAAAAATTTTTTACTAATTGCAAAATTTCTAAAATATTATCGCGAATTTTGGCATCAAAACCAATATTAGTTTTTGCCCATTCTTTGACCCAAGGACGAGCCAAATCCCAAATATTCAAATCGGGATCAAGCGAGACGCCAACGCCCTCGACCAACAATAAAGTTTTTTGTAAAAGCAATAATTCGGGCTTGGTTTCCATTTGATAATTGCGCGATAAATCAATTAATGCCGTTAATAATTTGGCAATTGAAATATCTTTAACATCAACTCCGACAATCATTTCGCCAATTTTACGACATGATAAAGCTAAATCATCAATATTGGTTTCCTTGGGAACGAAACCAACATCGACATGAATTTTGGCAACTTTTTCATAATCACGATTTAAAAACCCAATTAGAACTTCGGCAACCGCAATCCGAGTTTTTTTGTCAATCTTACCCATGATACCAAAATCAACCACCGCAATGTCGCCATTATCCTTAAGGAAAAGATTTCCCGGATGCATATCGGCGTGAAAAAAACCATGAACATAAACTTGACGAAAATAACTCAAAACTAAATTTTCGGCTAAAATTTTCTTATCAAACGGACTTTGCGCAATCGCTTGGCTATTGGAAAAAGCAATACCATCAATCCATTCGATTACTAAAATTTTTGTTGAAGAATGTTGCCAAAAAATTTGCGGAACATAAAAACCTTTAGTGCCGTTCATATCATCACGCAATCTAGAGCCATTTGCTCCTTCATGCAGTAAATCAAGCTCATATTTTGCAGTTTGCTCGAGCAAATCACCAATATCTTTAAAAGTTTTTGCCAGAAATTTTGAGAAAAAATAGCAAATTTTGTTTAACAATCGAAGAGTTGAAATATCACGCATCATGGTTTTGTGAATATTCGGTCTTAGAATTTTTACCGCAACATTAGCATCGTTATTTAATTTAGCTTTATGGACTTGTGCGATTGAGGCAGAAGCGACGGCACTAAAATTAAATTCCTTAAAAATTTTATTAAAATCATCGCCAAATTCTTGATGTAAAATATTGACAACTTTTTTTTGGGAAAAAGGCGGAATTGCATCTTGAAATTTTGCCAAAATTAGCGCCACTTCCTTACCAACTAAATCGGCTCTAACCGATAATAATTGAGCAAGTTTTATGAAAGATGGTCCGGCAAAGTTGAAGAAAAAATAAAGCGCTTTTTCTTTATTAAACAAATAAAAAGGGGCAACTAAAAGTAGAATAAAAATTAGCCGAATAAGATTTATAAGTGATGAAAACACTAAAATTAATATTGTTGTTGAACCGAATTTTGGTTATCAAGATTATTTCCTGCGCCATTATTTATAACACCGCTATCATTGACAGCATTAGGGTCAATCGGCATTGGTGGCTTTTGATTAGCGTCTATTTTAATTTTGGATAAATCAACATCCACCCCAGCCCATGACAGTAAATTATTCAAGAGCTTGGAAATTATTTGCAAAATGTTAGTGGACATTTCTTGAATGCGACTAATCACTAATTTTAAAGCTTGGGCTTCGTTGCTTTTTTGCTCAACACCAATAATTGTAAGTAATTCATCGATAGTAATAATATTTAGCACCAACATCATTATCATAAGTGATAAGGCGGTTGAACTGTAAATCATGGCAATTCTTAGATAGCTAAAAGG
>JBIIBR010000053.1:0-7607 GCA_044239285.1 Rickettsiales bacterium
GATTCGTAACCGCCTCTTGATTTCAAATCTTGTTCACGATTTGCCAAAACTTGTTGATAAATTATTTTTTCACAAGAGCAAAGTAACAATAAAAATGTGCCGAAAAAAAATTTGAATTTCATTGATAAAAATTATTTTAAAATACCCACTAGAATTTATTTAAAAAATTTCTAAAAACAACAAAATAATTTTTAATAATTTTATTTGACAAATTTTAATAAAAATCAACTTTACCGCTGGAAATATCGTACATCGCGCCAACAATTATAATTTTTTTACTTTTAACCAAATCGTGAATAATTTTACTTTTTTTCGGAATATTTTTTAAAACATTTTTAACATTTTCTTTGGAAATTAAATCAATAAAATCGGTCGATTGTTGATTTACTTGCTTATCTTTAGAAAATTCTTTAACCACCACTCTAATTTTTTTCAACAATCCCGTTAAATTGCCCATTTTAACATTATTACATGCGCCCTTTATAGCACCGCATTCGCTATGACCGAGCACCATTATCAACTTTGCGCCCGCCACTTTGCAGGCGAATTCCATGCTTCCGAGAATATCTTCATTGAGGATGTTTCCCGCAATGCGACATGAAAAAATATCGCCAAGACCTTGATCAAAAATTAATTCCGCCGAAGTGCGCGAATCGATGCAACTTAAAATCAACGCAAAGGGATATTGCTCATCGGAAGTGTCATTGACTTGTTGCAATAAATTGTGATTCCTTTTTAAATTACTGACGAAGCGATGATTACCGTCTTTCAACATTTGCAAAGCATTTTCGGGCGTAAGAGAATTACGCATTTTTTTTGTTAAAGTAACCATAAATTATATTTTATTAATTGTTATACCTTTAAGCGTAAGTTTAATATTTTTTTCTTTAGAACTTATTTGAAAATCACGCAAAATTTCGTAAATATCGAAATCGATAATTTTGGATTTCGAGCCGTCAATTATAACATTAGCATCTTCAGGAATTGACTTTAGAAGCTGTAAAATAGCACCCTTATTCAAGAAAGAAACTTCTTCGGCTAAAATTATTGTGTGTGAATTTTTATGCTGTTTATCGACAATATTTTCAAAAGAATTTTTAAAATTATTGAATAAAATAAAAGCCAGCGCAACCACCATTCCAAGAATTACTCCTTTCAATAAATCAAAAGCCAACATGCCAATAATTGTAATTAAAAATGGAATAAATTGCTCATGTCCAAGTTTAAAAACTTTTATAAATATTTTTGGATTGGCAAGTTTATAGCCTACAACCAAAAGGATACAAGCCAGACTAGCATATGGAATCATATTCAAAATATTCGGAATGGTGATGGCACAAACCAACAATAAAATTCCATGAAAAATTGCCGAGTTTTTACTTTTTGCTCCGAAGGAAATATTGGCACTACTACGAACAATTACTTGCGTAATCGGCAATCCGCCAATTAATCCCGAAATTAAATTACCAAAACCTTGCGCTTTAAGTTCGCGATTAGCTGGGGTAATTCTTTTAAGATTATCAAGCTTATCGGTCGCCTCAACACATAGCAAAGTTTCAATGCTGGCAACGATTGCGAGCACCGCTCCCATCAAATAAATTTGCGGATTTCGTAACATTTCAAAATCAGGGAAAATAAAATTTCCCAAAAAATCATCGAAAGTTTTTGCTACGGGAATTTGGACGATTTGATGTTCGGCTAAATCAACAAAATTGCTGGCAATAATACCAATTAACACAACAACCAAAGGCCCTTGGAGCAGTTTAAATATTTTGTATTTTTTCGTCAAAAAATTATCCCAAATTATTAAAATAACAATCGAAATAAAAGAAATTATCATCGCAATTGGCGTAATATTATTGATGGTTTCTTGAAGAGTGGTAATGGTTCCTTTATCAAGAAATTCTTCAAAATCGGTTGCCACAGAATTATCATAACCAACGGCGTGCGGAATTTGCTTGATGATAATCATCAAACCAATGCCACATAGCATTCCCTTGATTACTGAAGACGGAAAATAATAAGCAATCGAGCCGAGGCGTAAATAACCCATAATAATTTGCAAGATGCCGGAAATACAAACTGCCACCAAAAATCCTTGATAAGAACCAATTGTGGCGATATAGCCGAAAACTATTACCGCCAAACCCGCCGCCGGACCGCTTACCCCAAGTTGCGATCCACTTAACGCTCCCGCCACAATTCCACCAATTACGCCGGAAATTATACCCGAAAATAATGGCGCTCCCGAAGCTAGAGCAATACCGAGACACAAAGGCAAAGCCACAAAAAAAACTACAATACTTGCCGGCAAGTCGTGTCGAATATTTTTAAATAAATTTTGCATGATTTTAAATTATAATTACTAAAAAATGGGGTGATTTATTTTTAGCAATTATTGGGAGGAGATGTTGGAACTTCGCAAATAAAACTTTGACAAAAAGAATAATTTGAGGAAAAATTAAAGTTTAAAAAGCTAGTGAGATAAAAGTTTATATTGAACTCTTTACCTAGATAGCCAAGCTTTGACTTATTATTATTTTCAGATTCACTTTCCGATTCAGCTTCAAATTCTATATTTGTGAATTGTTGTGAATCAGAAAATTTTAAACTCGAAAACACAAAATTTAAGACTAAAAAAGCGCAAATTAATGATGTAATTATGATTTTATATTTTTTCATGTGACAAATTTTAACCATCAAAAAAACTTAGTCAATTGCTAAATAAAAACTTAATTGAAGCCAATAAAATGATGGTGGCAACCCCTTTTTTAAAAATTTCATCTTTGATTTTTAGATGCACATGATAACCAAAAAAAATCGCTACGAAAACCGGAATTATTGTCCAAGAAATTTTAGCAAAAAAATCGATTTCTAATTTATTAGCAAAAAACATTTGAGAAATTCTTAACGCATTACAAAATACAAAATAAATCGCCATCGTCGCTCGCAAAGAAGATTTTGACTTAAATTCATCGCGAATTGCGCTTACCACGAACGGACCCCCTATTCCAAAGGCTCCTTGCGATATTGATCCGAGAAATAAAAATATATTTTTTAATGATTTAGTAAATTTATATTTATCAAAAAAAATCATTTTTATCGCTAAAAAAAACAAAATTAACCCGAAAAATGTGGATAATATTTTTGCCGAAAAATGAATAAAAATATAAACTCCGATTATTGATCCCAGAAGGGCTACGGGAATTAATTTGGTAAAAATTTTTATTTCAAAATGTTTGCGACTACCATAGGCAATATAAAGCGAAGATAGAGTTCCAATATAAAGTCCAGCCATGGTCATGTCCTTAATATCGAAGAAGAGACTCAAGAAAGAGTAGGCGATTAAGCCTCCGCCAAACCCAAAAATACTTTCGAAAAAAAAGCCGATGGAAAAAAATAACGAAATAATTAAAGGGGCGTATAAATAAGTAATCATAAAATTATTTCAAAAAAATAAAATGCTATTTGCTTTTAAAAAAAATTTTGCAAAAATTAATATTAAAATCCAAACTTAATAATAAATTAATTTATAATTCAAATTTTTTAACAATTTTATTCGCGAATGAGAAATTTTTCTTTTGCCTACAAGCCATCATTTCTCATTATTGCCTTTTCGTTTTTTGTTAACGACGCCTTGGCTCTTGATGAAATTGCTAATAATCCTTACTTAAAAAAAACCACAATAATTGAAGATCAAAAGGCTTTAGACGATAAAAAAATTGAGCAAAAAAAACTGGATGAAGAGGCGAAAAATAACGCGGAAATTGGTGATTTCGGGGTTATTAAAGATGTTGTTGGCGAAAATAAAGTTATCAAAAAAAAGCCCGATAGCGAAGAGGATTCTATTTTTCTCAACAAGGATATTTTTAACGAAAAAACTAAAGAAAAATTACGCAAAATTATTCCGCAAATTCCGCCAATTGAAATCAAAAAATTAAAAATTACCAACAGAATAATTAGTGATTTATCACTCACCGATCACGTTCAAAACAGCGAAGCGAGAAATGAATTTCGCGACATTACTGGAGCGATTCGATATTATTTATCCGTTCAATTAAATCAAAATTTTGAGATTTATGGATTAGCCAAACTTACCAGATTTGACAATAATAACGACATTGATCGCCGTGAAAATAGTAATAAAAAAGGCAATTCACGCACATTTGAAAATTTAGGAATAAATTTAAGCGAATTAAGTTTAAAATATTCCAAAGATAACAGCTCTTTAATCGCTGGTAAATTTACCACCAATTTTGGCACGGCGTGGCGCTGGAATAAAGGAATATTTGTGCATTCGGTGGCGCAAAATTATGCATTAACTGAAAAACTTGGCTTTACCGCAATCACTAAATATGGCGACTTAAAGAAAACTGGAATTTATAATTTTTCACTAAGTTTATTTACCAATGATCGCAAAAATCTTGATAATAGTTTATTACATCGCAAACATAGCGATACCAAGTCCGAAGCCATTGCTGGCGATACTCGAAGCCTATCTTCATTCACTCTTGCCACCGACATTAATTTTGAATTTAAAGAAAAAGAAAAGCTTTCTTATCATATTGCTTATTCAAAATTGGGAGTTAATAAAAATAGCACTGCGGTTTCACTCGATAAATTAAAAAAGCAAGCGGGCGTTGTTTTTGGCATTAATTATAAATTTCCAATTAAAAAAAATTTAGATTTGGAAACTATTTTAGAATATGCTAAAATCAAAAATATTAATGGCGAATCAGCAATTTCTGATCAATATTTTACTTCTAATTTTATCTTAAAATATCTTTCAAATTATAGTTTAATGATTGGCAATTCAAACAATAAAAATAAGAACCGCCTAGGCGCAGGCGAGTCGCTAAATATTTCCGAAATTAATCTTGGTTATGAATTTAATAAAAATGCGATTTTTGATAAATTAACCACTCAAATTGGTTATTATCAAACCCTCACCAAGACAATGAATATAACCAATAAAGACAAAGCTTTTGCCTTGTTAATTCGATATTATAAAAATTTTTAATGATGAAAAAAATTATTTTAGCGGTTCCAAAAGGAAGAATTCTTGAAGAATTGGAGCCCTTGTTAAAAAAAATAGCAATAATTCCTGAAGAGGAATTTTTCAATGAAAAAACCCGCAAACTCACTTTTTCAACTAATTTTTCTAATCTCGAAATAATTAAAATTAGAAGTTTTGATGTGGCAAGTTTTGTTAGATTTGGTGGCGCCGATATCGGAATATGCGGAAAAGATGTAATCGAAGAATTTTCTTCATCCGAATTTTACTCAATTCTTGATTTAAAAATTGGCAAATGCCGACTAGCTTTAGCCAAACAGAAAGATTGTCAGAAAAATTTACTAACCCTCAGAAACACTAGAGTAGCCACCAAATACACCAAAATTACTCAAGAATATTTTGCAAAAAATGGCATTCAAGCCGAGATTATAAAATTAAATGGTTCAATTGAAATTGCTCCAAAATTAAATCTTTGCGATTTTATTGTTGATTTAGTTAGCTCCGGCAAAACTCTTCAAGAAAATAATATGATTGAAGTTGAAAAAATTTTAGATGTGAGCTCTTATTTAATTGTTAACAGAACTTCATTGAAAACTAAAAATGTTGAAATAAACCAATTTATAAGAATGTTTAATGTTTAGTAGAAAGAACTCTCAACACATTTTTAAAATTTTTATTGTTTTTGTTAATTTATTTTTTTCATTTCAAACTAAATTATTGGCTCAAAACTCAAGTGCCTTTAATAATATTAGAAATACCACAGGAAATGATTGCAAAACCTATGACGAAAAAAAATCTGTTAAAGGAACTTGTTATACTTCAAGCTATGATGAAGTCAATGAAATGTGTCATCGCGGAAGTTTTATATTTGATCCATTCAATTCTAGCAATGTTGATCTAGAATGGAATTATGGCAATCAATCTTGTCTGGGATTTATGTTTGGAGCCGGAGTTGCATTAGAAGGCGCCTTTATTGGTTGCAGAGTATTATGCCCCGGTCCACCTGCAATAGGCGATCCCATAAAAAATCTTGCCAAAACTCCTTTTCAAAAAAAGTTATCAACGGTTACCAAGCCTCTTTCGGGAGCTGGAAATGCTTTGGGCTCAGCCGCATCCGGCGGAATGCCGGTGGGACCATTTACCGCAGTTGAATTAGCAACTCTTGGCTATAGGTGTGCATTGATGACGCCGTTCGGAACCAATCCTTGTTGTATTGCCCTTTATTCTTGTAGTGCGGCCACCGGAACTGCAATAGGAATTTTAGGTGGAATGTGGCGTCTCGCTAATGAATATTTTAATGATGTTTATATTTGCGGAAGGGGCTGGAAAATTTGGAAAAAAGATGAAGATGAATTTTCCAAAAGTGGCTTTGATAAGTGGGTTTTATCTGACGGGATTTACAAAACAGCTTTGGGATTATTTAGCGAAACAAAGAGCAGTGTGGTTGAATTCAAAGGCGCCAACAATTATTGCTCAACAAACCCAGATAAATCTCCAGCCTCAAAACGTTTTTGCGATAATTCCAGTTATTTTAATATTTCATTAAATACAATTACAAAACAAACGACTTTTATTGAGTCAAAAAAAGAAAAACGCGAATATCGAGAATTTCTTTATCAAGGCATTGAATATGACGACAATAGTTCAACCGCATGTTCAAATCCAGAAGATGAACCTTCTTCTTCATCAAAATGGGAAGATCTTTTGGGATATAAGGGGGGCAACCAAAGATATTATTTTCGTGGTTCGGGTCAAATGCCAAATTTTGCTTGCAGTAGATTTTTAGAAAAAGGGCGTAAAGATTTAGCGGGTCTTAAAGCATTTACTTGTTGCAACGAAAAAAGTCAAAACACGATTTGTTTAGAAGGAACAGATAATGCATATAAATTTTGTCGAGTAGGAGAGGATTGTACGGCTTTTCTAGCGAGCGATAGACGAACTTTGTCGGTAAAATATAAAATTTTTGAATCCGAAGCAAGTCCTAATTATATTTGCGCCAAAACATATACGGCCTGTCCTTACGACCACAATGTTCAAGGCGGAACCGATGTATCAGAAGAATATGTAATGAATCCACGCATTAGAACCAATTTTTGCCAATATATGAATCATTGCATAAAATTGCCTCCCGTTTCTAAATATAATTACTTCGATCCAGACACATTCTTTCTTGCTGAATCTTGTCAAGATTTATTAGGAGATTCTCAATTCGTCTCCAAATCACAAATAAAAATTACCAATAAAATTCCAACCTTAAACTCTAGAAACTTTTCCGCACCAATGATTCAATGTTTTAAAGAAACTTTGGAAAATAATTTCTTACAAAAAGAAGGTATGACAATTTGTAAAAATCGCGATGAAAAACCAATAAAAGATAAAGCTCACCCCAATGGTTATTGTAAAGAAAGCGGTGAAGAAACGATAAAAGGGCGAGTGATAAATCGAACATTTTTTCAAAAGATTCAAGATCGTTTTCGTATTCCAATAAAAATTGCATTAATCTTATCAATAGTATTTTTTGGTTTTAATATTTTATTAGCAACTCCGGAAGCCTACATAAACAAAAAAACAGTAATGACTTATTTGTTGAAAT
>JBIIBR010000054.1:0-7577 GCA_044239285.1 Rickettsiales bacterium
GAGATACACTATTTGTTGAAAATTTAGCTTTAACCAACTTGTCACATTTAGACATATCAAGAGATTTAATATTGGCTAAGGGTAATAGATATTCTGAAGCTTTATCAGTTAAATTTCTGCAATGAGCCAAATCGAGATTAGTAACCGATTCCCCAACGGTTAAATCTTCTTTCTCCAGTTTTTGCTCCAATATTGATTTTAATTGGTCATCATTTATATATTTTGGTAAAGATAAAGTATGAGTATTTTTATAATTAAGCTTAGAAATAAATTTTTGTAATTTATCAAAATCCCCATTATCCTTTGCTGATTGAAGATTAAAGAGATAACTCTCTTGGAATACTAACTCCAAGCTTTTTTTGCTAGTTGACCTTATTTTCCCGAAATCCTTTTGCGTTAAAAAGGTTTTTGCAAAATTTTGATCTAGAAGAAAATCTACTAATTCTCTTCCTTTAAATTCTTTTTCTTTCAATTCTAGCAATTTGAGGCCATAAACAGTTTGACTGATTTTGTATAAACAAGCCTTAAATTCTAGAATTAGATTTTCCAAATTCCTAAAATAAATTTATAACATAAATATATTTTAACAAGTTATATTGAAAAGATGGGGAAGATAATTTTTTACGCTAAAAAATGAAAATATAAAAGCTTTCGGTTAAAAACTAAATTATCGAAAAACACCATTGCTCTTGGTTGCTATTCCAGTGGCTTCGCACTTTTTCATTGTTGGTTTTAGGTGATGGTGAAAATAAATTATGACCCCAAAAATTTTATAAAGATGAATTATAATTTTTTCCCTAAATTTTTAATATCATTTTCAAGTTCTTTGAAACTTGTTTTTTTGTCATTTTCTTTTTGCAATTCTTTAAACTTTTGATATTCATTGCCCGATTTTTCAAGCGCTAATTTATGACTTATTTTTCCAGCATGCGTCAAAATTTCTCTGCCGTTAAGTTGTAAAATTGCGTCAAGTCTTGCAATCCAATCTTTCATATACATTGGAATTTGCTGGTTTGCCATTGTTTCGGCAAATGCTAAATATTGCTCAACCAATAGACCAAGCAACTTAATTTCATTTTCATTCAAATAATTTTTGCCAATTTCAGAATCTTTTTTAGTAATTAATTTTTCGGTTTTTTTGTCAAAAGATTTCATGCCCATAAAAGGTAAATTGCCATCAGACCTTTCATAAACCAGCTCTGCCGCCGTTTGTTTGCTTATCGCCCATAAAAGCTTATTTTGCACGATTTGAAAAAACTCAATTGTCTTCTCATCTTTCGCGTCATAATCAATACTAGTTTTATAAATATCTTTGATTTTTTGATAAAAAAAGCGTTCGGAAAGGCGAATTTCACGGATTCTTTCTTGGAGCTCATCAAAATAATTCATCGATTTGCCATTCTTAAATCTTTCATCATTTAAGACGAAACCTTTGATGATATATTCTTTTAAACGATTAGTCGCCCAAATGCGAAATTGTGTCCCTTGCTTTGATTTAACGCGATAGCCGACTGAAATAATGACATCGAGATTGTAATTTAAGGTTTCATAATTTTTTCCATCTAATGCAGTTGTTCGGAATTCCCGAACAACTGAACCTTCAATTAATTCACCTTCTTTAAAAATGTTGGTAATATGTTCGCTAATGGTTGATTTAGATTTATCAAATAGCTGAGCCATTTGATTTTGATTAAGCCAAACAGTTTCTTGTTGTAATTCAACATCTAATTTGATTTTTCCATCGATGCTTTGATAAAGAAGGATTGGAGAGGAGGGTTGATTTTGTTGGTTATTTGTCATGGTTTTGGTAATTTAGGTTAATCTTTATTGGTGAATAATTCATGATTTTATTAATAATTTCTTTTAGTTTTTTAGTTCAAAAATTTTCATATTATGGCTGGAAGATAACAATTTATTTATCGGATTAATTCACTTTCAATTTTGCTAGCCATAATTTAAAAAGTTCGGCTTTTTTGTCATTGGGAGTTTTCAATAACGCGTTAATTATAATAAATAAATCAAAATTTTGTAAAGGAGTTTTTGGAAAATTTTAAATTTTTGAAAAAAAGTTATAACTATTTTTTAGGCTCGTGAAAATTAAACGAAGAGTCTTCAAGCCTTGTTTATCAAAGCTAAATAAATATCTAAATTTTTTTAAAAAAGGAAAGAAAATGGCTGTTGGTGACGAGACTTGAACTCCCATTTAATTTTAGCAAAGCTAAAATTAAAAAAAATAATTTGGTCGCGAGATTATTGAGGAAATGGTTTAGTGACGAGACTTGAACTCGCGACCTCTTGCGTGACATTTGAAGCGGAGAAGGTAGATTTGGTACCTAGAATGCAAAGAGTTTATGGTGATAAATATAAAAAAATAAAGCTCACAAAATTGATATTTCTTGACTACAATTAGCAAGAGCTGAATCCTAGCTCTTTTTTTTGAATATCAGAAGGGCGCAGAAATTTTATTGAAAAAAGTTTTTTACAATATTACGATATTTAAAATAATGTTAAGCTTAAAATAAATAATGATAATTATATGGAGCTGGATCCGCAGAAAAAGTTTGAAATAATTGAAAAAATTTTAAAATATTTTTATGACAAATTTGGAGAAGAAGATTTCTACGGTAAAATTAATTATGATGAACAACGAATTAGAATTATTTTAGGAAAATTTGGTATATCATATTCTGGAAAGCATTTTGACTCGGATGTTCTTTTGAAGACGGAAGATAAAAAAATATATGATCTTTCAGAATATCTTTTAAATGATAAAGGTTTAGCCCACTTATTTCATGACAAATATGCTATTGAAATTCTTAACTCCGAAGAGAAGTTTTTTAATCTAAATTTATATCTTAATGAATGTTTTGAATGCATTAAATCTAATAGAAAAATCGCTACTGCAATGTTATTGCGCTGTTGTGTAGAAATATTAGTTGATATGAACGGTATTAAGGAAAGAACATTAGCTGGCTCTATCGATAAATTTGCTCAATCAATGAAAGATAATCCAAAATTTATAATTTTTAGTAAATATAATAAAGAAAATGAATTAAAGAAATTTTTAGAGGGTGTTAAAAATTTTGGAAATGATGCCGCTCATCTTAACGGTCAAAATGTAAAAGATTTTATAGAAAAATATGATAATAAAGAAATTCTTAAATTATTTTGTATCTTAATTGAAAATTCAATTTTAAGGGAAGATATAAATAATAGAAATGAGCAAGATATAGAAAATAAAATCAAATCAATCGATTTCGCAATTAAAGAAAAAATGAAAGAAAATAAAATTGAAGAAGAGGTGAATGATGAGATTCCATTTTAATTATTACTAATAAATAAAAATAAGTTTTTAAACTATTCGCACTAAATCTGTAATTAAAAAATATTTATTACCCGTTAATCTTGTTTATGAATACTATAGTTTCTTTAATTAAAATAGAATTTTTTAAACACCGCCTCTAACAAAAATATAATAAGAAATTAGATTTTAACTAAATAAGAAAATGGCTGTTAGTGACGACGGCAACATTGATAGAGCGGGGAGCTTGATTTTGTTGGTTTTAGGTTTGGATATTGCATCGATTACTGCCTCTCTTTGTTTGTCTTTGTAAATAAATTTTGTTGATAGGGTGGGGGAATATCAAGCTTGCCACCAAGTCCAACAACTCCATTTTCTTGATTATCTTCCTAGCTATTGTTTAATTCGTGGATTGTAATTTCTTCTAGTTTGATTTTCATTTTTGATTTTTATTATTTTGTATAAATTTTTTCGCATTTAATTTGGCGACAACTTTTTTACCAGTTTTTGCCTCTAATTCCTTTCGAGCATTTCCGGCAATCGATCCACCTTGGCGGGCAATTTTTTTGCTTTCGGTAAAGTTTTTTGGATTTATCGCTTTGGAAATGTCTTTGGTCGAAGCTTCAGCTAACATATTCAAAATCAGCTCCGTATTAGTCATGTTGTCTCGCAAATTTTCTTTTTTCAAACCCTTCAAAGCCTTATATTCTTTGGTGCTGTTGCCACTCCAACTTTTGGTAATAATATCGGTTAAGGTGGCGAATTGCCCACCTTGTTTTAAGCCAACTCTTTTCCATTCATCGGTTAATTCCTTGCGAATTTCAATGCTTTTGAGTCTTTGATTGATCCAATTTTCGCTATAGCCAAGATTTAGATATTGCTGTAAAGCACGGTCAATACTAAGCTCGGGGTCTTGCATTTCGTCTAATCTTTCACTGCCAATTTTGGCAAGCCACAATTTAAATGGCTCAGCTTTTTTCGAAGGGATCGATTGAATGAGGCGAAGAAGCTGTTCGGTTGTGGCGACGTCAGTCAAGCGCATTTTGCCGTCAATTGCTTCCATTTTCAAACCGTGACAATTTGTCACGGTTTCATTTCCCTCTTCTTTTAAGCGTTGCTTTAATTTACGCCAATAGGCATTTGCATCAATACTTTCGGTTAATATTTCGATCGCATCGATAATAGAAAAATACCATTGCTCTTCGCCTTCATTCCAAAGGGTGCGAATTTTTTTATCCTCGAATAATTTTATTTTATTTTGGTTTTTCATATTTGTGGTTTTTTAGTTTTTAACGATGATTTTGAATTGTTATTGGGGGTTTTTCAACAACCAAATAATTATAATAAATAAATCAAAATTTTGTAAAGGGGTTTTTTGGATTTTTAAAAAGGAGAATAATGGCGGGAGTGACGAGACTTGAACTCGCGACCTACCAGCGTGACAGGCAAGCGCTCTAAACAACGTAGTTGCTGAATTGATAGATTTAAATTTAATGGCGGGAGTGACGAGACTTGAACTCGCGACCTCTTGCGTGACAGGCAAGCGCTCTAACCAACTGAGCTACACCCCCAAAGAAAAAAACTGTGGGGAAAAGAATAATAAACTAAAAAACAAATTTTTCTATTATTTTTTTAAAACAAAAATAAAAAAATAATTCAAAATTTTTCAGCAAAAACTTTAAATTTATAATGGTGGGTGATGACAGGCTCGAACTGCCGACCCTCTCCTTGTAAGGGAGATGCTCTACCAACTGAGCTAATCACCCATTTTAGATATTGATGATTAAACAAAAAAATTTAATCAAAAACTTCAAAATTATTCTAGAAGAATAATTTTTTTTTAAAAGAATTTTATTAACAATTTTATAAAATTTTTTTAAAAAAAAATTAAAGAACCCTTACATTAATTAACATAAGGGTTCTTTAACAAAGAAACTATTTAACAGAATCTTTCAATGCTTTACCAGCAGAGAATTTAACTCTCTTAGATGGTTTAATGGTAATTTCTTTACCAGTTTGTGGGTTACGACCTTTTCTGGCGGCAGTTTTAACAACTTTAAAAGTTCCGAATCCAATCAAGGTAACAGAGTCGCCTTTTTTCAAAGCTTTACCAACTGTTTTTAAGAAAGCTTCAACAGAAGCGCCTGAATCTTTTTGTGAAAGTCCAGTGTGATTAGCAATTTCTTTAATTAAGTCTGTTTTGTGCATAAAATTGATCTTTATGATTAATATTAATATTTTTAACCCGTTTTATATCAAGTGTTCACTAGAAACAAAACAAGTCATAGGTGATAAAATTATACAGCAATTTTTTTTAAGCAAGTATTTATTTACATTTTTTGTAAATTTTTTAGTTTACGCAATCAATCAATTATTACTTTGAAGTAAAAATTTTTTGGTTGGTGACTACAAAATCAAGGGCTAGATCGGTTTTTAGTGGTGGCAAAGGTTGTCTTGAGTGTTGAAAGTTAAAAGCGATGCCGAAAGTTTTCAAATTGGGATTTTTGCTTTTCAAATCTTCAATTGTGTTGTCATAGAAGCCTTTACCCATCCCCAATCTTTGCAGATTATTATCAAAAGCTAATAAAGGTACGAGTAAATAATCGGGAATTAATATTTCTCCACTTAATGGTTCAAATATTTTTGGAAAGCTTGTATTGCTTACAAAATCAAACTTTTGCGGATTGTAAATAAATTGCAAAACTTTGCTATTTTCAACAATTTTTGGATAACAAATTTTACAATTATGTTTTATTAAAAATTCTTCAATATATTCTGGAGACGCTTCAAATCTGGTGGCAACGAATGATGCAAAAATTTTATTTTTGCAATCAAAATTGTTTTTTGTTAAAAAATTTATAAAATTTTCAGCAATTAATTTTGAGAGCGAGTTCTTTGTTTCCGCACTTATAGAGCTTCTTTTTTCATGAAAAATTTTTCTTAATTGTTGTTTTTTTTCAATTATTTCTTTCACAAATTTTCAATTTTTTTGGTGATTTTTTGCACGTAATTTGTAATGTTTTCCATTTGCTCGCTCAAGGCTTCGTAAAGATCATCTTCGCTGTATAATTGTTGCTTTAATTCGCCCGACATTTGATCGGTTTTATCTTGTAATTCTTGTTCAAGCATTAGTCCAGCGATCACCAACAATTGATTATCGCTGATATCATCAATATTTTCTTGAAGCTCTCTAACCCTAGAATCGAGGCGATCGGCAAATTCTAAAAGATTATCGCTTTCTTCGGGGCGACAATTTAATTTATATTTATTTTTGCCAATGCGAACTTCGATAATCATGATTTAGAAATTATTTCTTCGATTGACATTATTTTATTGTTTAGCGAGACGATTAAATCTTTGGTTTGGCTAATAAATTTAGCTTTTTTATCAATGTTTCCGAGCGATTTACTATGCAATAATTCATTTTCTTTACACACTTCGCCGAAGCTATTTTGTAAGATATTTATCTCATTCGATAAATTTTCAATTTGCAATTTTTGTTGATGAATTTTTATCTCGGCTTCTTCAAAATTTTCTTGTGAATTAGCAAAATTATTTTCGTTTTTATTTTCTTCTAATTTATTTTTGATAATTTTCTCAAGATTGTTCAAAGCAGATGAGAGTTGCTGTCTCGAACTATTAAATTTTGCTTTTGCCGAAGAATTTTGCATAAATTAACTGCGATAATCTTTGTTAATTTTAATATATTCTTCGTTCAAATCGCAAGTCCAAACAATGGCGTGGGAGGCTCCAATCCCGAGGTTAACCGCGATTGTTACTTCAGAATTTTTTAAATATTCATGCACAATTTTTTCAACATAATCGGGATGTTTGGCGCCATCTTTGGTCAAAGGATGTTCGCCAATTTTGACAATTAATTTTTGTGGCGAAGTTTCTTTGCAAGATTTGCCAACTGCCATAACGATGCGTCCCCAATTAGGATCAGCGCCGGCAATTGCAGTTTTAACCAAAGGCGAATTGGCGATCGACATTGCAACTTCTTTGGCTTGTTGCTCGCTTTGAGCGCCTTCGACAATAATTTCAATAAGTTTTTTAGCGCCTTCGCCGTCAACCACAATCATTTTGGCGAGTTCGAGACAAAGCTCGTTTAATTTTTCTTTAAATTCGTGTAAATTTTTGTCGTGAGAATCAGAAATTTCATGATGTTCAACGCTTTTATCGGCGAAAATTAAAACGGTGTCGTTGGTTGACTGGTCTGAGTCGACAGTGATTGAGTTGAAACTTTTTTCGACCGCTTCCAGTAAAATTTGTTGTA
>JBIIBR010000055.1:0-7559 GCA_044239285.1 Rickettsiales bacterium
CCTTCTTCTGCCAAAAAAATGAAATTTACATTAAGCGACTATAATACCAGAAGTTTATCCTAATTATTTAAAAATTATAAAATAAAATTATTCTTAATTTCGGTTAGGAATTTTGAAACCTTACCGCTTTCCAATAATTTTTGAGAAAAAATAATTCCGTCATTAATATTTGGAATTTTGTCGATTAATTGCAAAGCGAAAGCACAATTTAAAACAACAATATCAAGGTATTTCGAGGTTTTTCCCGCAAATAATTCAAGCATTTTTTGGGAATTATATTCGGGATCTCCGCCAATAATTTCATCAATTTTGCATTTATTAATTCCATAATTTTCGGGATCAATAATTTCCATTTCATTAATTTTTTGGTGCGAAATTTTTAGCAAATAAGAATCGTCGCTAATCGTTATTTCATCCATGCCATCAAAGCCATGAACTATGTAAAATGAGCCCGCGGGATTGATTTTTAAAAGTACTTCGGCGATTTTATACATAACATCCTTTCGTGAAGTTCCGATGATTTGCTTTTGTGGATTAGTGGGGTTTAAAAGTGGTCCAATATAATTAAAAATCGTCGGCTCGTTGATTGATTTTCTAATCTCCGCAACATTTTTTAAATCGGGATGAAAAAATGGCGCAAATAAAAAACATAAATTATTTTGGTGCAAATTATTGTCGATATTTTTGAGATTATTATCGAAAGCAATTCCAAGATGTGTAAAAATATCTGCCGAGCCCGAGGCTGAAGAGACCGCGCGATTGCCATGCTTGGCAATTTTAACGCCAGCGCAAGCTAAAATAATCGCCACCGCGGTTGAGATATTGAGCGTTTTTAATTTATCGCCACCGGTTCCGCAAACATCAAGCGCATCTTGATGATTGGGGATTTTTATCATTCTTTTTTTTAAAGAATTTATGGCGCCAAAAAATGAATTTATAGGTAAATTTTGAGCATTTAATTCGAGTAAAAAATCTTTGATCGATTCAGAATTGATTTTATTTTCAAAAATTTGATCAAAAATATTTTCAAATTTTTGGGCGGAATATTTTTCTAGACTCAATTTTTTTTAAATTAAATTTATAAAATTTTTAAAAATTTCATGACCAAACTCGGTGGCAATTGATTCGGGATGAAATTGCACCGCATAAATTTTTAATTTTTCATCGGCAATCCCCATAATAATTCCATCTTGAGTTTCGGCGGTGATGGTTAAATTTTGCGGACAAGTTTCGCGTTCAATAATTAGCGAATGATAGCGAGTTGCCTTGAAAGGCGAGGGCAAACCTTGAAATAAATTTTGTTGATGGTGAAAAATTTCACTAATTTTGCCATGCATTGGATAAGTGCGCACGACATTGCCACCAAAGGCTTGACCAATTGCTTGATGTCCGAGGCAAACTCCAAAAATTGGTAATTTTCCTTTAAAATTTTTAATAATATCGAGGCAAATTCCGGCTTCATTTGGTGAGGACGGTCCGGGAGATAAAACGATGGCATCGGGTTTTAAAATATTAATTTCTTCGAGGGAAATTTTATCATTACGTTTAACTAAAACTTCTTTGGCACCAGCGGAAATCAAGTAGTGGAAGAGGTTGTAGGTGAAGCTGTCATAATTGTCGATTAGTAGAATCATAAATAAAATTTTTTAATAATTGTGGTAAAATTATTTTTTTTAAGCAAGTTAATTACAAATTTTTATATTCCTCGAGCGTATATTCATCAACCAAAATAGCGTCATAACAAGCTTCAAACATTTCGGTTAATTGTTTATTCTCTTCATTTGAAATTATATATTTTGCCAAAGCCTCTTCTGTATTATCGCGTAAAGATTTTTTGGGCAATTTATTTTCTTTAATGGCATTTTTAATTTTATGAATAATTTCCGAGCAATTTTCTTGCAAAAACATAGCATTTTCAAGGCGCCCGAGGTTATCATTTTTATCTTTACTAACAAAAATTCCGCGAGTTAAATTTTCTCTTTCTTCACCGTTTTTGGTAATAGATTTAACAACTTTATGACCGAGATAATCATTGGCTGGACATACAAAAGCGTTAAATCTGGCAAAGAGGGCGAAAGGTTTTAAAATTATACCAAAAATTCCGCTAAATAAATTTTGATATAAACCTTCAATAGCCGATTGAACCTTACAGAATTGCTCTTTTAAGGCATGTTCAACAATAGCTTCTTCGGATTTCGGAGAGCCGTTTTCTTTGAATTTACGAAGAATGCAAGTGGCAAAATACATTGCCGAAAGGGCATCGCCAAAGCGTCCATTGATTTTTTCTTTACGTTTTAAATTGCCACCAAAGCGCGCCATGGCAATATCGGCGAGCAAAGCAAAAGTTGCGCTACACCATGAAATTTTGCGTTGATATTTTGAAATTAAATCATGTTTAGTTGGATTGATTAAGTATCCACGTGTAAGTGAGAGTAAAATTGAACGCGATAAATTATTGAATAAATGTTTGATATGACTAAAAAAAGCTTCGTCAAAAGCTTTATTGTCACCATTTTCAAGTGCGATAATTTCCTTGTAAGCGTAAGGGTGAGACATGATGGCGCCTTGTCCAAAATGAATTAAACTTCGTGTCATAATATTTGAACCTTCGACCGTAATTGAAATTGGCGTTGAGAAATAGGCGTTGGCTAAAATATTACGTGGACCCCTGATTATGGCTCCTCCGGCACAAATATCCATGGCGTCATTAATATTCTGGCGGAAAATTTCGGTTGAATGATATTTGGCAATCGCGCTGATAACTGCGGGTTTGGCGCCCGAATCAACCGAGCCAGCGGTGAAGGCGCGCATGGCGTCGAGGGCGTATGTGCGTGAAGCGATGCGAGCTAAAACTTCTTCGATCCCTTCAAATTTGGCAATCGAAGTGCCGAATTGTTCGCGCACCATTGAATAAGCTGTCACCACTCGAGTTGCGAGTTTTGAACCGCCTGAGCTCGTTGATGGCAATGAAATTCCGCGACCTGCCGACAAACATTCCATCAACATTTTCCAGCCTTTGCCGAGACCGTCTTTCTCGCCGATGATTGAGTCTAAGCCAATGATTACATCATTGCCATTAAGTGGCGAATTGACGAAAGGTGTGGCTAATGGATCGTGGCGACGTCCTTGAACAACGCCTTTGGTGGTATTTGGAATAAGTGCACAAGTGATACCAATTTCTGAATTTTCTGATAAAATTTTATCGGGATCGCGCAGTTGAAAAGCAACGCCGATAACGGTGGCGTAAGCTCCGAGTGTGATATAACGTTTATTCCAATTTAAGCGAATTTTAATTTCGCCATTTTCATCATTAAAAATAATACCATTTGACTGAATCGAGGTGGCGTCGCTTCCTGCTGTAGGCTCGGTTAAAGCAAAGCAAGGCAATTCACGCCCATCGGCGAGACGAGGTAAGTAATGATCTTGTTGTGATTTTGTACCATAATGCAAAAGTAATTCCGCAGGTCCGAGTGAGTTTGGAACCATAGCGGTGATAGCTAAAGGCACTGAACGTGACGCCAATTTTTCAATTATACAACTATGAGCGAAAGCTGAGAAGCCAAGTCCGCCATAGCTTTTGGGAATAATCATGCCAAAAAACTTTTTGTCACGTAAAAATTGCCAAACTTCGGGAGGTAAGTCGCGCAATATTTGCACTTGATAATCAACGCAAATTTTACAAAGTTCTTCAACTTCATTATCGATATAATTTTGCTCTTCGGCGGTGAGTTTTGGATAACTCATCGCCATGATTTTTTTGAAGTCCGGATTACCAGAAAATAATTCGCCATCGACCCATGTTGTTCCTGAGGTGAGGGCGATTTTTTCGGTTTGAGAAATTTTCGGTAATAATCCTAAATTTTTAATTAAAGAAATGATAATTGGTGTTAAAATTTTTTGACGAAGATTTGGAAAAGCTAATAAAATTGAAAGCGCCCAAAATGGCAACCAAAATAGTAGACTTAAATTTAGGGGCAATAAAATTACTGAAAAGAATATAAAATATGATAAATAATTTAATTTTTTGTAAGAAAAAAATAAAAAAATAGCTATTGATAACAGCCACAGATGGGGGATTCCAAGAATTGTGGTGCTGATAAAATCAAAAAAACTTGAATTATTTTCATTCATAAAATTATAATTTAATTTTCAATCATCTTCTCACAAGATGACTTAACTAATTGACGAATTTGACCTATAAACGAAGCTCTTTCATTGACTGAAATCGCTTGGCGTGCATCGAGCAAATTTAACAAATGACTCGCCTTTAAGGCTTGTTCGAAAGCTGGAATCGGCAAATTATTTTCAACTAAAATTTGCGATTGCGTTTTAGCTTCTTCAAAATTTTTAAATAAAATATCGATATTACTATGATTCAAAATGAAGTGGGAATTTTCAACTTCGCTTCTATAAAAAATATCTTTGTAAGTAATTTTATCGGCATTTTCTTTGCCGTTCCAATTGATATCGAAAATTGAATCCACGCCTTGGACATGCATGGCTATTCGTTCTAAGCCGTAAGTGATTTCTCCGGGAATTAAACTACATTCAATTCCGCCAATTTGTTGCATATAAGTGAATTGAGTAATTTCCATACCGTTGAACCAAACCTCCCAGCCCAAGCCCGAAGCGCCAACTGATGGATTTTCCCAATCATCTTCAACGAAACGAATATCATTTTCTTTGGTGTTGAGCCCAATTAAATCAAGGCTTTGTAAATAAAGTTGTTTAATATTTTCGGGTGCGGGTTTAAGTAAAGCTTGAAATTGATAATAATGACTCAAGCGATTTGGATTGTTGGCAAACCTTGCGTCAGTAGGGCGACGACAAGGTTGAACGTAAGCCACTTTCCACGGTTTTTTGCCTAAAGCACGTAAAACTGTGGCGGGATGCAAAGTGCCGGCGCCGACTTCGGTATCAATCGGCTGAAGCACTGTGCAACCTTGATTTGCCCAGAAATTTTGTAAATCAAAAATAATTTGTTGGAATGATTTTACCATTCAATTATCCTACAATTTCATTGGTTGCGAAGAAAAATGCAATTTCATTTTTAGCATTTTCAAGAGAATCAGAACCGTGAACTGAATTGGCTTCGATCGATAAAGCGAATTCTTTGCGAATCGTTCCAGCATCTGCGTTAGCAGGGTTAGTAGCTCCCATGATTTCACGATTTTTAGCAACGGCATTTTCGCCTTTTAAAACTTGCACGACAACGGCGCCAGAAGTCATAAATTTAACTAAATCTTTGTAAAATGGACGTTCGCGATGAACTGCATAAAAATCGCCAGCGACTTTTTCAGATAAAAAAAGCATTTTTTGAGCGACGATTTTCAAGCCAGCTTCTTCAAATTTAGCATTGATTTTGCCAGTTAAATTTCTTTGCGTTGCATCAGGTTTTAATATTGATAGAGTATGTTCGATAGCCATGTTTGAATGTAAAAAAATTAATAAAATTTGTAAATGTTTTGGAAAAATTAATTATTCAAAAAACATTTTTACTTACTCAAAATAAATAATTTTTCAGACTAAGTCAAGAAATCAGTTGGCTTTTAAAATTAAAATTTACTTTGAGAATTTAATCGTTTAAAATTTAAAAAATTTATTTACAAAATTGATCAATTTCTCATGAAAAATTCACAAATTAATTTTGAAGAATTATATTCGATAATTTCGACAAAAATTGCCTCGCAAGATGAAAAATCTTACACTAATAAATTGGTTAAGGGTGATATTTCTCGTTTAGTTCAAAAAATTGGCGAAGAGGGCGTTGAAGTCACGATTGCTGGGCTTTTGCACGATAAAAATAATTCTGAACAATCGCGTCAAAATTTAATCAATGAAGTTTGCGATTTATATTATCACAGCTTGGTTTTGCTCGCCAAGAATAACATCAATTTATCCGAAATTTTTCAAGAATTTAACAAAAGAAATAATCGCTAATTATGAATAATATTGAACTCACCGAAAGTGCCAAAAATCGCATTTTAGAAATTAAAAATAACACCAATAATCCGCTAAAATTTTTACGCTTAACCGTTAAAAGTGGTGGCTGTAGCGGTTTTCAATATATTTTTGAACTTGATGATAAAAATTTAGAAGATGATTTAATAATTTGCGAAGAAAATGTTGATGACGCCAGAAATTTAATCGCCAAAACTGACAAAATTTCTTTACAATTTATCGAAGGCGCCAAGATTGATTTCGTCGAGGAATTAGGCGCGAGTTATTTTAAAGTTGTCAATCCCAACGCTACAGCTAATTGCGGTTGCGGATCTTCTTTTGCGGTTTAATTCAATAGATTTTCTACTTATATTTATAGCTCTCTAATCCAGTATTATTTATTCTAAGACTTATTTTTAAATTATTAAAAAATTTTGTAGAACTTAAATATTGTTTTGCTAAAATTTTGAATTAACCAGCGGAAATATATCAATATAAATTTAATAAAATAAAAAAGTTTTTAAAGGAAAGTAATTTGTTTATTCGCATCACCATTCTTTGCCGTTTCGTGAGTTGATTATTCAGTACAAAATATCCCTTCCCGCAAAAAATAACAATTGAGTTAAATTAACATAAAATATTTTTCTGCCAATTGCCTTACGCAATTAACAAAATCACTATAAAATAAACTATACAAACATGAAAAATCACATCACAATTTTTGAAAAAATAAAAATAATTGATAAAAATAATAATGAATTTTGGGAAGCGAGAAGGCTTGCCAAAGTCTTAGAATATGAAGACTTTAGAAACTTCTTGTCAGTTATTGAAAAAGCGAAGGAAGCCTGCGAGAACAGTAAACAAGCGGTTCCGCTCCATTTCGTTGAATTCACCGATATGGTAGCGATTGGCTTGGGAGTAAGCAGGGAGGTCAAGAGTTTTAGACTTTCTCGTTATGCTTGTTATTTAATCGCCAAAACCGATTCAATTTCGCTACAATTTATCGAAGGCGCCAAGATTGATTTCGTCGAAGAATTAGGTGCGAGTTATTTTGAAGTTGTCAATCCCAACTCTTCAGCTAATTGCGGTTGCGGATCTTCTTTTGTGGTTTGATTTCAGCTTTTTAATTATAAATTTATTGTAAAAAATATCATAAAAAAATTAGGTTTATAATAATTTTTTCCTGAAAATTACATCACTACGCAACTAGTTTTATTTACTTTTTTTTCAATTAATTTTTGAGAACTTTTTATTTCCGATAAAATTGTGTAGGGGTTTTTGACAAAAATATCACTAAAAGCTTTGTTATTATTTTCTCTTGCGATATCGAGAGGAGTTTTACCTTTTTCATTTTTAGAATTTAATAAATGAGTTATAAAGTCGGGGTTTTTATGCTCATCAATAATATTTTTATATGCTTCTAGTGACTCTTGATCAGATGTTTGCGATGCTATATTGTGTAAAATATTTTCTCCCTCGGTAGTTTTATTTAAAATAATCAAGGATAGTTTTTCTGGTATTTCTGAATTAGTCATATCTAAAATCTTTTTTTCCAATAAAGCATTTAAAATTTTAAGGTTTTTTTCGTCGTCGATTGAAGTAATTATTTTATCAATAAG
>JBIIBR010000208.1:0-7519 GCA_044239285.1 Rickettsiales bacterium
CTAAAAATAGCCGTTTAGGCTATTTTTTTAACGCAAATAACCTTACGCAAATTTAGGAAGAAGTTGAATCGCTTCGGGCGAAGTAAATTCGCCCATTCGCGATGAATTTTTAGGTTTTTTGTGCAAAGGTTTCATCTTTTTCTTCGAAAAAGATTCGCGACTGGGATTGCTTCGCATTCGCTCCTTGTCCAAAAAATTAACAAACAAAATAACTTGCTTTCTTTTTAGCAATCTCTAATATAATCATATTTTAATAAATAACTATTTTTAGTGCATGAACTTAAAAGACAATGCTAAAAAAGCCGAAGCAATGCTTAAGATTTTAGCTAATCAAAAAAGATTGATAATTTTATGTCATTTAAGCGATGGACGAAAATCAGCTGGCGAGTTAACCAAGCTTGTTAAGCTATCTCACTCGGCATTGTCACAACATTTATCTAAAATGAAAAACCTAAATTTAGTTGAAGATGCTAAAGAAGGTCAGGAAGTTTTTTATTCGATCAAAAGTTATGAAGTAAGAGCAATTTTGTCGACACTTTATTTAATTTATTGTAGATAATTGTGTTATTTTATCTTAGTAAAAACTTAAACATTAATCTTAACTCCAAAATTTATGACATTTAAAAATATCGATGCCAAAACACTAAAAAAATGGTTAGAAAATAATGAAGCCATTGTGGTTGATGTTCGAGAGCCTGCTGAACATGAAGCCGAAAAAATTTCAGGATCAAATTTATTGCCACTGGCAAAAGTTTGCAAAAGTTCACTTCCTAAATACGAAAATAAAAAATTAGTTTTACATTGTCGCTCTGGAAAAAGAAGCGCCAGTGCTTGCCAAAAGCTACTTGGCGAAGATTTAAATCTAGAAATTTACAATCTTGAAGGCGGAATTTCAGCTTGGAGTGCTGAAGGGTGCGAAATTGAAAATTCGGGAAAATTTTTTCTGCCACTTGACCGCCAAGTACAACTAACAATTGGTTTAGGAGTTTTTGTGGGAAGTATTTTGGGATATTTGCTGAGCCCTAGTTTTTTTCTGCTCACTGGATTTTTTGGCGTCGGATTAATGTTTGCTGGACTTAGCGGATATTGCGGTCTTGCAATTTTAATGGCCAAAATGCCGTGGAACAAAGGGTGTCAAAAAATTACTTCATGTTCAATATCAACCAAATAATATGATTATTCTTGGCTACATACTAGCAGTTTTTATGGGAACGACTCTTGGGCTTATCGGGGCTGGAGGCTCAATTTTAACGGTGCCAATTTTGGTGTATTTTTTTAAAATTCCGCCAATAATTGCCACAGCTTACTCACTTCTAATTGTTGGCATTACAGCCTTGATTGGAGCGTTATCTTACTTCAGAAAGAACTTAGTTGATATTCGCTCGGCTCTTATTTTTATTGTTCCAGCGATGATTTCTGTGCTGATTACGCGAGCATTTATAATTCCAAATCTGCCCGAAAAATTTTTAAATATTCCAAAAGAAATTTTCATAATGCTGTTATTTGCATCGCTAATGTTGGTTGCATCTTTCTTAATGCTTAGACCTCTGATTTTAAGGACAACTAAATCCGTTAAAAAATTTAAATTCTTAAAACTTGTTTTTGGTAGTTCTGCCATTGGTTTTTTAACTGGAATGGTCGGTGCTGGAGGGGGATTTCTTATCATCCCAACGTTAGTAATGCTTTTTGGTTTAAGCATGAAGCAATCAATCGGCACCTCACTTGCAATTATCGCGACTAATTCTTTGGTTGGCTTTGGTGGTGATTTATTTTCAGGAATAAAAATTGATTGGAGTATTTTGGCTCTGTTTATCGCTCTTACTTCTCTTGGAATGATGTTTGGAATATGGCTCAGCAAAAATATTGATGGGCAAAAGCTTAAGAAGGTTTTTTCGTTATTCATTTTGATGGTGGCGATAGCAATTTTTATTCAGGAAATTAATCAATTATTATCAATCTCAACAATATAATATTTATGAAAATTCAGCATTTTTACGATAAAGACACCGCCACTTTTACTTATGTTTTAAGCGATGACGACACTAAGAAATGTGCCATTATCGATTCAGTTATGGGCTACGATATTTTTAGTGGAAAAACTTCTAACGCACCCGCCGACTTGGTTATTGATTATGTTACTAAGCAAAATCTAAAAGTTGAGTGGATACTAGAAACTCATGCCCATGCAGATCATCTTACTGCCTCGAATTATATTAAAGAAAAGCTTGGTGGAAAAATCGCCATTGGCGAAAATATCAAAGAGGTAATCAAATTTTGGGCGCCAATTTTTAACACCACAAAAGATACGCCACTTGATGGTTCTCAATTCGATCACTTGTTTAAAGACGGAGAAAAATTTGCTATTGGCAATTTGGAAGTTACAACGATGTTTACTCCCGGGCACACTCCAGCATGCGTTAGTTATTTGGTTGAAGATTGTGTTTTTGTTGGAGATACAATTTTCACTCCAAAAATGGGAACGGCTAGAACAGATTTTCCGGGTGGAAGTGCCAAAACCCTCTATTGTTCAATTCAAAAACTTTTATCTCTTCCAAACGAAACTAAAATCTTTGTGGGTCATGACTATCCAGAAGAAGGAGAGGGGCCGCAATTTTTATGCACTGTGCTTGATCAAAAAAAGAACAATATTTTGATTAATGAATCTGTCAGCGAAGCACAATATGTAGAGGTTAGAAATAAAAGAGATGTTGGCAAAGCCGTGCCAAAACTTTTATTACCTTCAATACAGGTAAATATTAGAGCCGGTAAGTTTGGCTCAGCCGAAGACAATGCAGTAAAATATATTAAAATACCTCTTAACAAAATTTAAATTATAAAATTTTATGTTTATGTTAGACCCAATAATGCTCGCCAGAATTCAATTTGCTTTTACGGTGAGTTTTCATATTGTTTTTCCAGCTTTCACCATCGGCCTATCAAGCTTTTTAGCGGTTCTTGAGTGGAGATGGCTAAAAACTGGAGATAAAAATTATCAAGAACTTTACAAATTTTGGATAAAGATTTTTGCCGTTGCTTTTGGAATGGGCGTGGTTTCTGGTGTTGTAATGTCATACGAGTTTGGCACTAACTGGTCGGTTTTTTCAGATCGCATTTCTAATGTTTTAGGACCGCTTTTAGGATTTGAAGTTTTAACCGCATTTTTTTTGGAAGCTTCATTTCTTGGAATTATGCTTTTTGGCTGGGGCAAAGTTAGTAAAAAAATGCATTTTGTTTCAACTTGCATTGTGGCGATTGGAACTTTAATTTCTGCATTTTGGATTTTGTCAGCTAATAGCTGGATGCATACCCCGCAAGGTTTTGTAATCGGTGAAGATGGTCGCCTAAATCCAACCAATTGGCTTGAAATTATATTTAATCCCTCATTTCCATATCGCTATTTCCACATGATAACTGCGGCTTATCTTTCAACTGCCTTCGTGGTTGGTGGAGTTGGAGCATTTTATTTATGGAAAAAACTTCACTTAATTCATGCAAAAATCATGTTAAAAATGGCGGTTCTGCTGGTTGTTTTATTGGCGCCTTTACAAATTTTTATTGGTGATCTGCACGGTCTTAACACTTTAAAATATCAGCCAGCAAAAATTGCTGCCATGGAAGGTTTGTGGGAAACGACAAAAGGCGCTGATCTTTTATTGTTCGCAATTCCTGATGCAAAAAAAGAACAAAATTCTTACGAAGTTAAAATTCCGCATCTTGCCAGTATAATTTTAACTCACGACAAAAACGGAGAAATTGAGGGTTTGAAAGACTTTAATAAAGAAGATCGCCCGCCAGTAGCGGTAGTTTTCTGGTCTTTTAGAATTATGGTTGGAATTGGCTTTTTGATGCTGGCAATTGGCACATTTAGTGCAATCCAATATTTTCGTGGCAAACTTTTTGATAGTAAGTTCTTAAAAATTTGGTGGATGTTAATGATGCCATCTGGCTTCATAGCTCTTTTAGCTGGTTGGTTTGTAACCGAAGTTGGTCGCCAACCTTACACAGCTTATGGAATTATTCGCACCATCCACTCAGTTTCCCCGGCAATTACCGGCCCTCAAGTTGCGCTGTCTTTGCTGGCTTTTGTCATCATGTATGTTTTTGTTTTTGGCTCTGGAAGTTATTACATCCTGAAGCTTATTAAAAAAGGAGTTCCCGCAGTATCGAAGGATGAAGAGCAATATTATCAACACAGCAAAGAAGCTTTGATTAGCAAAATAAAAGGAGACAAAAATGTTTAATTTTTCTTCAATAATTGATCTGCCACTTATTTTTGGAATCATCATCGCCACAGCAGTTTTTCTTTATGTTTTTCTTGATGGATTTGATCTTGGTATAGGAATTATTTTCCCATTCGCGCCCTCAGATAAATGTCGCGATCGCATGATGAACTCAATTGCGCCCTTTTGGGATGGCAATGAAACTTGGTTGGTGATGGGTGGGGGCGGATTATTCGCGGCATTTCCATTGGCTTATGCAATATTGATGCCTGCCTTTTACATTCCAATTATTGGCATGTTGCTTGGTTTGATCATGCGAGGAGTTGCTTTTGAATTTCGCTTTAAAGCCAGTGAAAAAACCAAGCGTTTTTGGGATTATATTTTTCATTTCGGATCTCTTGCCGCCACTTTTTTTCAAGGCTCAATTCTTGGTGCATTTGTGCAAGGCGTTGAGGTTGATGGCAGAAATTTTTCAGGCTCACCTTTCGATTGGGCAACCAGTTTTAGCATCATGACCGGAATTGCTTTGATATTTGGTTATGCCTTGCTTGGTTCGACTTGGTTAATTATGAAAACTGAGGATATCACTCAAAGTTGGTCGCGCAAAGTCGCTTCTTACGCGTTGTTTTTTGTAGCGATATTTATGATTTTGGTGAGTGCGATAATGCCGTTTTTAAATGAAAGAGTTAAAGAATTTTGGTTTAGCGAGCCCAATATTTATTACCTATCTCCGCTACCTTTGATTACGACTTTTCTTTTTTTTGTGTTGTGGCGTGATTTGAGAAATAACAAAAGGGAATATCGACCATTTTTGATTAGTATTGGCCTTTTTTTGATGGGCTATGTCGGAATGGCAATCAGCGTTTATCCTTGGATCATTCCTTTTCAATATGACATTTGGGAGTCCGCCGCTTCGCCGGAGGGTTTGTCATTAATGCTAGTTGGAATTTTACCATTACTACCAATTATTTTGGGATATACCGGTTATTGTTATTATGTTTTTCGAGGCAAATCAAGTGATAAACATTCTTACTAAAAAAATAAAATCTTACCTGAATGCTCACAAAAATCTTAAAGAGTGGTCATGGTTTATTTTGCTGTGGGCTGTAGGAATTATCTCTGTTTTCGTTCTTACTTATCCAATAAAGCTGATGATTAAATTCCTGTAGGCCTTTGACACCTCCATCAAAAATTATGTCTGAAACTAAATTTAGGCATAATTAAAAAAACGGGGTGATAGAAACCTATTTCAAGCTTACAATCATATAGCTTAGCAACAAAATCTTATATTTTTTTTATTAGAAATGGTATTACTGAATGGTGCTATCAAGTGGAATCGAACCACCGACCTCTTCATTACCAATGAAGTGCTCTACCCCTGAGCTATGATAGCCTGAGTGAAATTTCGCCTCATAATTTTTCAATTACGAGGCAGAAATTAATTAAGATTTTTTAGCTTTGATTTCATCAGCAACATGTGATGGAACAGGTTCGTAAGAATCAAATTCCATGCTGTAGCTAGCACGACCTTGAGATAAAGATCTTAAGCCGTTAACATAACCAAACATTGAAGCCAAAGGAACTTTGGCGGTGATAACTTGAGCCACATCGCGACCTTCAACATTTTGAATTTGTCCACGACGCGAATTGATGTCGCCGATTACGTCGCCCATATAATCTTCGGGAGTAACGACTTCAACTTTCATGATTGGTTCAAGAATAATTGGGCCAGCTTTTTCCATAGCTTCGCGGAATGAAGAACGAGCCGCAATTTCGAAAGCTAAAACACTTGAATCGACATCGTGATAAGCGCCGTCAATTAAGCGAGCTTTCAAACGAACCACTGGGTAACCGGCTAAAACACCAGTTTCCTTAGCCAAGGTAAGTCCTTTTTCAACGCCAGGGATATATTCTTTCGGAACGCGACCGCCAACAATTTCACTTTCAAAAATAAAATTTTCTTTTGAATCTGCCGGCAATGGTTCGTAAATAATTTTAACTTTAGCGAATTGACCCGCACCACCCGATTGTTTTTTATGAGTATAATCGGATTCGTATTTTTTAGTGATGGCTTCACGATATGCAACTTTTGGTTGGCCAATATTGGCTTCAACTTTAAATTCACGTTTCATGCGATCAACGATGATTTCAAGGTGAAGTTCACCCATTCCTCTCAAAATAGTTTGTCCAGATTCTTTGTCGGATTCAATACGAAGGGAAGGATCTTCCGAAGCTAAACGTGATAATGCCATACCCATTTTTTCTTGATCCGCCGTTGATTTTGGTTCAACCGAAACTTCAATTACCGGCTCAGGGAATATCATTCTTTCGAGAACGATGTCATTATCTGATTCAACTAGAGTATCGCCCGTGGTTGTTCCTTTCAAACCTGCCAAAGCAACGATATCACCAGCGTGAGCTTCTTTAATATCTTCACGATTATTGGCGTGCATTAAAAGAATACGACCAACTCTTTCTTTGGAATGATTTTTGGTGGTGTTGATTGCACCAGTTCCGCCAATCAAAGTGCCCGAATAAATTCTGACGAAAGTTAGGGAGCCAACGAATGGATCGGTCATGATTTTGAACGCCAAGCCAGCGAATTTTTTATTATCGCAATTAATGGTAATTGGTTGTTCGGTTTTTAAATCAATTGCCGAAATTTCTTTAATATCTTTTGGGCTTGGTAAATAATCTACAACTGCGTCAAGTAAAGTTTGAACACCTTTATTTTTGAAAGCGGTTCCGTTAATTACGGGCACAAAAGCACCTGAAATTGTAGCTTTACGAATGCATTTTTTGAGATTTTCTTCGGAAATTTCTTCGCCGGCAAGATATTGTTCCATCAAAACATCATCTTGTTCAATCGCGGCTTCAACTAATTGTTCGCGATATTCTTTAGCTTTAGCAAGTAAATCGGCAGGAATTTCTTCATAAACATAATCCGCGCCCATAGTTTCATCTTTCCAAACTACCGCTTTCATTTTAACTAAATCAATTAATCCTCCATAATTTTCAGCTTCGCTAATTGGCAATTGAATTGGAATTGGACGTGCACCAAGACGTGATTTCATCATATCAACGCAACGATAAAAATTGGCACCGATGCGATCCATTTTATTAACAAAACAAATTCTTGGAACTTTATATTTGTTAGCTTGACGCCATACGGTTTCAGATTGCGGTTCAACGCCAGCAACCGAGTCAAAAACTGCAACTGCTCCATCGAGAACGCGAAGAGAACGCTCTACTTCGATTGTAAAATCAACGTGACCTGGAGTATCGATGATATTAACGCG
>JBIIBR010000171.1:0-3018 GCA_044239285.1 Rickettsiales bacterium
GGGTAATCTGTGCACCCTTCATATTCATAATCGCATTGACTGGATCAATATATCTTTTTCAACCGCAAATTGACAATATTTTGTATCATAATCTTTATAATATTGACGAAAAAAATCAGCCTTATTTAAGTGCCGATATTGTCATGAAAAATATTGATCAAAAATTTCCTAATTCCAAAAAATTAGCCTACATCCCATCGCCTCAAGCTAATAAATCTAGTTTGGTTAGAATTCTCGATCAAAATTCAAAAAATATTTTGATTGGCGTTAATCCTTATAGTGCCGAGATTATTGCCAGCATTGATTATAAAGAAAGAATCATGGCAAAAATTCGTAATTTTCACGGCAAATTATTTATGGGAATTGCTGGTAAAATATTGGTAGAACTTTTTGCCTCATGGTCAATTATTCTTTTGATAAGCGGTTTATATTTGTGGTATAAATTAAAAAAAATGCAATCACAAAATAATTTATTAAAAATGCTGGTTCCTCGTCATTCGCCGTTTCTGGGAAGAAATTTTTGGCGTGAGTGGCATGCTTTTTTTGGCTCATGGATTGCGCTTATAATTATTTTTTTAGTAATTACGGGATTACCTTGGTCATTTTTGGCGGGCAATATTATTCGAACAATCGAACATAAAACTTCGACGCCAGAAACTCACATTGGAAGAGATTTCGGTGGCAGTAAAACTCTGAAATCCAACGATATTGAGCAAGGCTGGATCAATGATCACGCTCAAAATTTAGCGGGCGAAATTGGCTCTAAAAATATCGCCAAAAAATCTTTATCACTTCAACAAATTATAGAGATTGCGCAGAATAATAAAAATATTGTTAGCGGTTTCGAAATTAGATTGCCGATTGATAAAAATGGCGTTTATTCAATCATCAATGATAGTCAAAAAATTCCACAAAATACCGCTTTTATTCATATCGATCAATATAGTGGTGAAGTCCTTTCACAAGTGCTTTGGCGTGATTTTAGCATTTGGTCAAAAATGATTGCGATTGGCGTCGCTTTGCATGAGGGAAAATATTTCGGAACCCCCAATCAAATCATTAATTTGATTGGTTGCTTGGGTTTAATTTTAGTAATTATTTCGGGATATTTAATGTGGTTCAAAAGAATTAAAAATAATCAAGAAAACCAACATCAACAAAATTATTTTTTAATAAAATCGAGCAATAATTTTATTAAAATTTTGCTAATTTTCTTCGCCATAATTATGCCGACAGTGGCGATTTCACTGATTTTGATTTTGTCGTATGAAATCTTGTTGAAGAAAAAATAAAAATTTATCGCGAATGTTGGGATTCACTTGCAACGAAGCGATTCAATATTTTCAAGCCTTTAAAGCGAAAAAATAAATTTCGTAAGAGTTAAAAAATTAATTAATTTTTCTAGCATTTTACAATATTTATTAATATAAATATAATTTATTTTAACAGTATTTTATAAATTATGCCAAAATCATTAGAAAGCTCTCAAAGAGAAAGGGAGGGGGAATTTTATTTTAAAAAACCCCCAAGACAAACTCTTAAAAAGCCCAGAAGATTAGCTAGCGACAACGGTTTAAATATTTCACAAGGTCAAATTTTAACAAAAACAGCATTAGCAGCTTGTCTATTGTTTACCGTTGTAGATTCGGTTAAATCAGCGGAGATAATTCCTCCTCAAAAACTCTACCCCATAGGAACCTCACCTAAAACTCTTGCTTCAACAAATAGAGTTCCTTTACTTAAAGATTTGTTAATCGCCTCCGAAAGGGGCGATCTTAGGATTGTTAGAGATTTAATTAGAGATGGTGCTGATGTTAATGCAGGCAATAAAAATGGAGCAACTGCTTTACAGGTGGCAGCTCAAAATGGTCACTTAGAAGTTGTTGAAGCTTTAATTGAAGCTGGTGCTGATGTTAATAAAAAAATTGAAGCTGGAGAGGTGGCTTTAAGATTTGCCTCTCAAAATGGTCACTTAAAAGTTGTTGAAGCTTTAATTAAAGCTGGCGCTGATTTTGATACAAGCAATAAAAAAGGGGCAACTGCTTTACAGGTGGCAGCCGAAAATGGTCACTTAAAAGTTGTTGAAGCTTTAATTAAAGCTGGTGCTGCTGTTAATAAAGAAAATACATATGGAGATACGGCTTTAAAATATGCCGCTCAAAAGGGTCGCACCGAAGTTGTTGAAGCTTTAGTTAATGCTGGTGCCGATATAAATAAAGCTAGGAATGATGGATGGACTCCCGTGTTTATAGCCTCTGAAAATGGTCACACCGAAGTTGTTGAAGCTTTAATTAAAAAGGGCGCTAATGTTAATGCAGGCAATAAAAATGGAGCAACTGCTTTACAGGTGGCAGCCGAAAATGGTCACTTAAAAGTTGTTGAAGCTTTAATTAAAGCTGGTGCTGATGTTGATAAGAAATTAACAAATAATATTGCTGCTGCTTTATTTCTTGCCGCTCAAAATGGTCGCACCGAAGTTGTTAATGCTTTAATTAAAGCTGACGCCGATGTTAATACAAGCAATAAAAAAGGGGCAACTGCTTTACAGGTGGCAGCTCAAAATGGTCATACCCAAGTCGTTGAAGCTTTAGTTGAGGCTGGTGCCGATATAGATAAAGCTAAGAATAATGGAGCGACTCCCGTGTTTATAGCCTCTGAAAATGGTCATACCCAAGTCGTTGAAGTTTTAGTTGAGGCTGGTGCCGATATAGATAAAGCTAAGAATAATGGAGCGACTCCCGCGTTTATAGCCTCTGAAAATGGTCACACCGAAGTTGTTGAAGCTTTAATTAAAGCTGGTGCCAATGTTGATAAAAAAAACACAAATGGAGATACGGCTTTAATATATGCTGCTTATTTTGGTAAAGTTAAAATTGTTAAAGCTTTAATTGAAGCTGGAGCTGAAATTGACCATAAAAACAAATTTGGATTTAATGCTGAATATTACGCATCAAAGTACGGTCACACCGAAGTTGTTAAATTTTTAACTGGAAAAGAACACTCAATTCACGACAAAGC
>JBIIBR010000125.1:0-4435 GCA_044239285.1 Rickettsiales bacterium
GCAAAAAAAATTGAAATTTCAACATGCCCTGTTCCTGATACATATGATCAATTCCCAGCCAAAGAAAGCCCAAAACTCGGAGAACTCGCACAACCTGCACAAACTGTTACTAGTTTAGCAAGTCTTGAAGGACCAGGAGGAGTATTATCGCAACAAATTCAACAACCATCAACTCAACAAAATGAACAAAGCCCGCAAACTGACTATGCCTTAGCTCTTAATGCTACTAGCTTAGTAATCCTTGGAGGAGCGGGAGTGTTATTACTGCTACAACCCGCAGCTCAAAATCGGGATGAAGAAGAAATGATATCAAAAGCATCTCATATTCTTGATCCAATAAATTTATATCTTAAAGGTTTAGATTCAAAAAAAATTAAACTTGTTGAGTGGAAAATCAAAGATGATAAATTTGTTTTAGAATTAGAGCATCAGCCGGAATGTTTAAAACGAGAAATACGAAAATTATTTAAAGAATATATTGGTGAGCATACAGAATCAATTACACAAGAAAACGAAAACAAAAGCATTATAACATTTAATTCCGCATTTACGAAAAAAGTTAAAGATTCAACAGACTACATTCCTAATGATCTTGATTTTATAGCATTACAAAGTATTAAAAATGAATTGGATTCACTATGCACTACCGAACAAATGATATTAAGATCAGCATCTCATCTTCTTGATCCAATAAATTTATATCTTGATAAATTGCCCTTTTTTACTTTAGAAGAAATTAAACCTCTTGAGTGGAAAATCGAAGATAATAAATTTGTGCTAGAATTAGAGCATCAACCACAGAATGTAAAACAGATAATAAGAGAAAATTTCAAAGATCATATTGAGTCTGATATACAACAGGAAGATCAAAATAAAAGCATCATAACACTTACTCCAGAATTTACGGAAATTGTTCAAAATTCAATCGAATTTTCTCCTCGAGAGGATAATTTAATAGCATTAAAAAATATTAAAGATCAATTGGAAGAATTATGTGCTATAAAAAATCAAAAATTTGAAGAGAATTATAGAGAATTCTTCATGGGATTGGATCGAGCGGAGATCGCAGAAGTACGTAATTTATTTGAAGAATACCTTACCGACGATGAACACACATCATCTCTTATAAAATTACAAAGATTATTTAATTTTGGCTTAGCTCCAACTGATTTAT
This sequence comes from Rickettsiales bacterium, assembly GCA_044239285.1. Taxonomy (GTDB): domain Bacteria; phylum Pseudomonadota; class Alphaproteobacteria; order Rickettsiales; family UBA1997; genus CAILUF01. Next base: position 1,175 of record JBIIBR010000125.1, read on the forward strand.
CAGAAATACGAGGCTTAGATAGAACGATATTTAATGAAATTAGCCTTCCCTCCGACTTTTATAATGATGAAATAATAAAAGCGTTGGAAAGTAAATTTGAAAGAGATGGAACCGAGTCAAGAGATTCAATTCATGATAACTTAAGAATTGGTGTAAGACTTTTTTCCATAGAAGACGGAGAAAAAGCTAAATATTTTGTAAGATTTTCAGAACAACCAAGCGATTTTGCCCTAGCTTGCACAACAACAAATAGAGAAATACAATTTTTCGAAGCAAAAACCGATAATCGATTTCAAATTCAAGCTTTAACACCAATTACTCGAGAACAGGCTTTAGAATTGTTTGATACGATAAAGACTGGACGAGCACCACCGTCAGTTGTAAACGCTCAACACGGTCAGGGTCAGGGTCATGGTCAAGTTGAAGGTCAAGGTCAAGGGCGTAATTAAAAGGGGATTATTATCTCATTTTAATTATCCCCATTATCTAATTATCTTTTTATTTCTTCGCTCTCGCAATAGCTTCATTGATTAATTCTCGAGCTTTGCTGGCACCTTCAAAACTTTTAACTTTAACCCATTTGCCTTTTTCTAAATCTTTATAATGTTCAAAAAAATGTTTGATTTTATTGACTAAACCTTCGGGAAGCTCAGAAATATCATCGATTTTTTCATATAAGGAATTAAGTTTTTGGGCGGGAACGGCGAGAATTTTTTCGTCCATACCTTTTTCATCTTCCATAATTAAAACACCTACTGGCTTAACGGCGATAACTGCTCCCGGCACAATCGCAAAATCAGAAATTACCAAAACATCGGCCGGATCGCCATCTTCCGACAAGGTGTGCGGAATAAAACCATAATTGCACGGATAATACATTGGCGTTGCGATAAAGCGATCAACGAAAATCGCACCACTTTCTTTATCCATTTCATATTTTACTGGATCAGCGTTCATCGGCACTTCGATGATAACATTTACTTGATTCGGAGCGTCTTTGCCAATAGAAATTTTGTCGATATTCATAAATTTATAATATTATTATTGTTAGTATATTTTTGTAAATTATTTTTAAATTATGCGATGTTGATATTTTTTGTTGAAAGTAATTATTAGTCAATAAAATATTTTTTAGTTAACTTCAACTACGCAAGCACCGCCCTGCCCGCCTCCGATACAAATCGAAACTAAAGCACGATTTTTTCCGCGTCTTTTTAATTCGCGCAAAGCATGAATCAAAATTCTCGCGCCCGACATGCCGACGGGATGCCCCAAAGCGATCGCTCCACCATTTACATTCAAAATATCATAATTAATTTCGCCCAATGCTTCATTCAAACCAAAATATTTGTGACAAAATTCAGGCGAAGCAAAAGCTTTAACACAGCCAATTACTTGTGATGCGAAGGCTTCATTAATTTCAATTAAATCGAAGTCGGATAATTTTAAACCCGTTCTGTCAAATAATTTTTTTGAAGCAAAAACTGGTCCGAGACCCATGCGCGAAGGATCAAGCCCCGCATATTCAAAATCACGCAAATAACCCAAAATTTCGCAACCATTTTCGGCTTGCAATTTTTTTGCATTACTTTCGGAAGTGATTAAGGCAAAACAAGCGCCATCAGTGATTTGCGAAGAGTTGCCGACCGTTACCGAACCGGCAACTTTTTCAAAATATGGTTTTAATTTTTGCAAATCTTCAATTTTTTGCCCCTTACGTATACCTTCATCCTCTTCAATAATTTTGGAATTTTTTTCATCATTATTAAAAAGTGGAATTATTTCTTCTTTAAAAACTCCATTGGCTATCGCCCGTTCTGCCAGTTGATGCGATCGCAAGGCAAATTCATCTTGTTCTTCACGCGAAATATGCAAATCACGCGCAACATTTTCGGCGGTACAGCCCATAATCAATCCCGAAATTGGGTCAGTCAAGCCTTGAAGTAAGCCTATTACGGGCGTTAAATGTTTCGGACGAAATTCTTTCAAGACTTCAAATTTTTCTACCAAAGTTTTGGCTTTGGCGAGTCGCGCAAAAATTTCGGTCATTTTTTTGCCGTAAAAAAGCGGAATATTGCTCATCGATTCAACGCCTCCGACCAACATTAAATTAGCGTAACCGCTATTGATTTTTAAAGCTCCCGTCGTGAAAGCTTCCATGCCCGAAGCGCAATTGCGATGCACCGTGAAGGCTGAAGCACTTTCAGGAATTCCAGCTTTCAAAGCGATAACTCGCGCGATATTCGCCGAATCCGCGGGCTGGGCAACATTGCCAATAATGGCTTCGTCAATTTTGTTTGGATCGATTTTGGAACGCAAAATAACTTCTTTGGCAATGCGAGCACCAAGATCGCTAGCGCTAAGATTCTTAAAAACTCCGCCCGCCTTACCCATAGCAGAACGATAGCCAGCAATTATTGCAATTCTTTCTTTCATAATTTAATAATATTGTTTATTTTTAAATCCAAAATTATGTCGTACTTAACGAAACAAATTTTTAACAACTGGTAAAAATTTTTTTTATTTATAATATTAGTTTTAAACCAATAAAAATAACTTTCACGAAAAATTTTATGCTTAATCAAGAAATTATTAATTTTGCCAATTACTTGGCTGATATTGCCAGCGAAATTTCCAAAAAATATTACCGGATCGAAAATGGCGAAATCGCCAAAGATGACGATTCTCCAGTCACCAAAGCCGATCGCGAAATTGAAGAAAAAATTCGTGAAGCGATTTTTAAAAATTACCCAACTCATGGAATTATCGGCGAAGAATATGGCAATCACCAAGAAAATGCCGAAAATGTGTGGATTATCGATCCAATCGACGGCACCTCTTCTTTCATAGTCGGACGCCCAATTTTTGGCAATTTAATTTCGTTAGTTGTTCGCGGAAAAGTTCAACTTGGAATTATTAACCAGCCGATAAATTCTGAAAGATGGATTGGCATCGAAGGTTCGGGCGCTTGGTTTAACGGCGTCAAAATCAAAACTCGTAATTGTCAAAAAATTTCCGAGGCGGTTTTAAGCTCAAGCTCGCCGTTCTTTTTTAAAGATGAAAATAAAATAATTTTTGAAAAAATTTGCGCCTTAACTAAATATCAAAAAATTGGTGGCGTAGTTTATGGAGGCGATTGTTATGCATACGGATGCTTGGCTTCGGGCTTTGTCGATTTAATCATCGAACCCGGATTAAAAGTTTATGATTTTGCCTCGCATATTCCAATTATTCAAAATGCCGGCGGTGTTATTACTGATT
>JBIIBR010000056.1:0-7394 GCA_044239285.1 Rickettsiales bacterium
CGTTATTGGCAAACCCAACGCCGGAAAATCAAGTTTTTTAAATAAAGTTTTAGGCAATGAACGCTTTATTACTGGGGCTGAAGCTGGTATTACACGTGATGCCATCGCCGTTGATTTTGAATATAAAAATCAAAAAATTCGTTTCATTGACACCGCCGGAATTCGTAAAAAAAGTGCGATTCATCAAAAACTTGAGAAGCTCTCAACTCTTGATAGTTATCGCGCCATACGTTTTGCTCAAGTTATAATTTTGTTGATCGACGCTAATTCTCTTCTCGATCATCAAGATTTATCTTTAGCGGGACAGGTTTTGCGCGAAGGTCGCGCCCTAGTTTTTGCCATCAATAAAATCGATCAAGTAAAAGGTGATAAAGAAATTTTTATGCGTCAAGTGCGTGAACAAATTCAAAATTTATTGCCTGAAATTTCGGGCGCGCCGATTCTCGGTGTCTCGGCAAAAAGCGGTTATAATGTTGAAAAAACTTTAGATTTAGCGATCGAAACTTACAAACAATGGCAAACTTATATTCAAACTAACAAACTTTTTGATTGGTTGAAAGGCGCCGAAAGCACTCACTCGCCAAAGCTTTACAAAGGCAAGGCGATTAAATTGAAATATGCTACGCAAATTAAAAGACGTCCGCCAACTTTTGCGGTTTTTACCAATCATCCGAAGCCTTTGGAAGGTTCTTATCAACGTTATTTAGTTAATTCTTTGCGCGAATATTTTGCCTTAAATTTAACGCCAATTCGTCTTTATTTTCGTAAAAGCGACAATCCATTTGCCGATCGTCAAGAAAAAACTTTTTCAAAAAAATTACATAAGCCGAAAAAGTAAATTAACAAAATTGACTTTTCCAAATTTCTAACTGCTCTAAAGCCCTTGTGCTGTATGCTTCTTTCCGATCATCCTTGGCAATATTATTTTCAAATGGTGCAAATAATCCAAAATTTATATTCATTGGTTGAAATGAATTCTCCGAAGTAACTTTTATTTGCTCCAAGTCAGGTGCAATATGGTTTAATAAGGATCCAATCGCAGTTTTATTTGATGGTCTTGCTAAATTTTTTGCCGAATTATTCAGTTGATTAGCGATAAAAATTCCTGAAATTAAACCCATACTCGCCGATTCGACATAGCCTTCGACGCCAGTAATTTGACCAGCGAAATAAATATTTGGAAATTTTTTAAAGCGCCCAAATTCGTCAAGCAATTGCGGAGAATTTATGAAAGTATTGCGATGAATCCCGCCAAATCTAGCGAATTCGGCATTTTCCAAACCACGAATTTTACGAAAAACTCGTTGTTGTTCGCCATATTTCATTTTAGTTTGAAAGCCCACAATGTTGTATAGCGTCGCTTGTTTGTTGTCTTGACGCAGTTGGACAACAGCATAAGCTTTTTCTTTGCGTTGACGAAGTGGCGTTCCAATTGGCGATTTTTCAAAATGCGGATTGGTTAAGCCAATTGGCTTCATCGGTCCATAACGCAAAGTGTCGATGCCACGCGAAGCCATCTCTTCAATTGGCAAACAACCATTGAAATATGGAGTATTTTTTTCCCAATCTTTGAATTCAGTTTTTTCACTTTTTAATAAATCATCAACAAATTCTAGATATTGATCTTGATCGAGTGGACAATTGATATAATCAAGACCTGAGCCCTTGTCATATCTGGATTGGAACCATGCTTTAGAAAAATCGATCGAGTCTTTAAAAATTATCGGCGCAATGGCATCGAAAAAAGCTAAATGTTTTTCATCGGTATTTTTAAGAATCGATGAACTTAGAGCGTCAGAGGTTAGCGGACCGGTCGCGACTACCCAAATTTCCTTCGAATCAATCGGTAATTCTTGAATTTCTCGACGCGAAATTTTTACTTTTTTAGTGTTTAAAAGTTCATTTTCAATAAATTTAGAAAAGCCATCGCGATCGACTGCCAAAGCCGATCCCGCTGGCACTTTATTAATTTCCGCCGAACGCATTATTAACGAATCGAGTTGACGCATTTCTTGATGAAGCAAGCCGATGGCGGTGGTGATTTCATCGCTTCGCAGTGAATTTGAACACACTAATTCGGCAAAATCTTGAGTGCGATGGGCAAAAGTTTTGCGATTTTCATTGCGCATTTCAAAAATTTCAACCTCAAAGCCTCTTTTGGCGAGTTGCCACGCGCACTCGCTTCCCGCAAGCCCTGCGCCAATAATATTTATTTTTGTCATCAACTTTATTTTTTGAATTTAATTATTTACGATTTTATTTTAATTTAAATTTTTAAAAAAACTCAATAAAAAAAGCCGACGATAAAAATATCGCCGGCTTTTCTCGTAAATAATTTTAGTAAATTTAGTTGCCGTGAACTATGGTGCAACCTTTTTGATAGATAAATCCAAAACCTTCGATAGATCTATCGATATGAGTAACTTTTTTAATTTGAGCTACTTCTTTGGCTTTTTCAACTGAAGAATCGCCCATGGTGTATAATCCTAAAAAAGATTCAACACAAGCTTCGCCTTTTTTATTTGCAGGAACTGAATTATCAATATTTTGCAAAGGGGCGCGATCTTTTATTTTTGAATAAAATCCGACGCTAGTTTCATTTGAAGTAACAGCGCAAGATGATAAAACGATTAAAGATAGACAAATTAAAGAAAGTTTTTTCATAAGTTTTATGTTTTTTAAGTTAATAATAATTGGGTAATTTGTAATTTATTTATTGCAATAAATATTGTTAGTTCTTGGGCTGAGAATGCCATATGATACCGCAGTTATCAATCCTTGTGCTAAGGTTAATTTGGTTTCAACGAAAGTACTCCGCCCTCATCTTTGCACATTTCGACAGGATTTAAAATCGTTTCTTGACCGATTCCCCAAAACAAGAAATCACTCGATTTAGAAAAATGCGGATTAGTTTTTGGCACTTCGCGTTTTGAATTTGGATTGAATGAAAATCTTTGAATTGAGCATGAAGTTATTAAAAATAATGTGGTTAATAATATTAAATATTTTTTCATAAAATATATTTTAAATTTAAAAATCAGGATAAAAAAAATTAGTTTTGAAAAGTCAAAAATTCATATGCATCCTTAACTAAATAGGGAAAAATAAATAAAAACTTAAAAAAAACATAATAAAATGGCCATTTAATCTCTTTCTCTCTGTTGATTTCATCGGCGCCACAAGGTTTCAACTCTTTTGAATTTTGGTTTGCTGATTTATCAATTTCTTTATTATTGCAAGATTGCAATATTGCCGAATTTTTTTTCTCTGATTTGTCTAAATTAGTGCAGGATATTTGCATCAAAATTAAATATGCTATTAAAATTTTTTTCATAAAATTTATCGTAATTTTAAAATCAGAAAGGCAAGCCTAGTGCCCTACTCCGCGCTGATTTTTTCTGCATTAAAGGATTTGATCCATCCATCATAAAATTCGCCATCGGATCACCGCCTCCACCTTGTTGTTGCATCATCATTTGTGGCGATATCGGATCGCCCCCGCCTTGCGATTGACCTCCACGTTGCATCATCATTTGTTGCATTGGATCATTCGTCATATTTGGCATATTCGTCATATTCGGAACGCCTGACGGAGCGCTAAATTGAGGCATTGAATTTTGTGGCGCATTGTTCATTGAAGAGCTAGCGTCATTATAACCGCTTACTTCAAATCCCTGCATTGGTTTAACTTTTTTATCATTAGGCATCACCGTTGATTGACGATTTTTTCCATTGGTATAAGTTTCCATATTATACACACAAACTATGTCTCCCCCATTGCGCAAACTATATTGCGGAGCAACTTTTTCAACAATCATATAGGTTTCGGTGATTCTATAATTTACTAAAGATTCAAAGCCTTCGGAATCAACAGAATAAATCGCCGGCACTTCAGAATTTTTAGCATTAAATTGGAAATAAGTAAAGACGCCATCGTCGAAGACTTTAGAAGGAGCGATAGTTTTATCACCCGTATATTGATAATTGAAATTATAACTTGATAAATCACGCATGTCAGGCTCATCCGAAGGCGGAGTTTTAGCAAATTCAACCAAATTTTTATCTTTATCATCGGGATAAGCAAACTTAACTACGAAAATTAAATCCTTATCGTCTAAACCTTTGGCTTCCTTGGCTACTAATTCAAAGTGGTAAACTCTTTTGCTAGTCAAAACCGTCATATTTGTTTCGGAATTATATTCGCCAACGGGCTTTAAAAAAATCCGATTATCAAGAGTTTCAACCAGCCATAAAGTTGGATTACCCATTGAAATTGTGCTAACGGTTTCACCAGCGCTAAATTCAATAAATCCTTGATAAGTGTAATGACCAAAGTAACGATAAAGTTCATTTGGATTATAAATGTAGCTACGAAATTTTTTTTCACTACCGAGATAACGAGGAAGCTGTGCCGAAACAGCTTTTGATGCCAAAAAATAAGAATAAAAAAACGAAATTATAAGCAAATTTAGTAAAAAATAACCAAGCTTTAAGCGAGAATTTTTTATGAAAAATATTTGCGAAAAATTAATTTTGTTAAGCATATTATGATTGTAAATAATTTTTATGTTTACTTTATTTTTCCTAATCTTGTTTTTATATCAAGAACAATGTTAATTATTTTTAATTTAACTAATAAAATATGTTAATTTTTGACTCTATATAAAACATATTGATTTACGTTAAAGCCAACTGAAGGCTGTTTATCATTTTTAAAAATTTGCTGATAATCATATTTTATTTTAACTAAAAATCTTTCATAAACATTATTTTTTTCATTGATGTCGTTTACCGTGGTTGTAGTGGCGGTAAAGTCGACATCCGCTTCAAGCGGAGGTGAATTCGCTATATAAAATAGCGCTTTTTCAAAGGCATTTCTACCCTCTTTTCTGGTAAATTTTATAGAATTAATTGAAATTTCTTTTTTGATATTTTTACCAAAATTATGAATTGGACTATTTATATTATTCTTCGACATTATTAGCTGAAAATTTTTATATTCTCTAAATGTTGAATTAGATTTTATTTGATTAAATTTTTTATTAACATCTTCTACCAAGGAATTTCTAAAATCAAAACTTTCGCGATTTTTAACGTAACCCGAAATTAAGTATTTTAATATCGATTCATCGAAAGTTTGAACTTCGGGATCAAAGTTCGCTTCGCCTCTTTTTGGTCGAATGTTGATTATACTTACTTGATAAAGTGATAAATCTTGGGGCGGAATAAATATTGCTTGAGAAACCTTTATGGGATACATTGATGAACTCATAATTTGAATCATGTAAAGTATAACAGAAATAAGGGCAATCGAAATTATTAATAACGCCCTATCGCAGATCGGAGTAATGTATTTAAAGATATACCAGTCGCGTCCATCTTTAAAATATTTGCCGTTCAAGACTGATTCTTTAATGAAATTATTATATTCATTTTGAGCTTCATCTTGATCCAAATTTTGTGTTAAAACCGTTTTGTTAGACATTATAAAATTTCTATAATTGATTTTGCGTTAATTTGAATGATTAAATTTTGCACCTTCGTATGGATAACTTCCCATCGAAATATCGCGATATTGATTTTGTAAATCTGTTAAATCTTTTGCAATTAAACTCTCAGTTAAGGAAATTTTTATTTCACGAGAAATAATTTTACAACCAATTTTTAATTCTTTTTTCGAAGCCTCAAACATTGCTTGGAAAATTTTAGGAATACCCGCCATCACAAAAACATTTTCAATTCTAAATCCCGGAGCCGATGAAATTGGATTGTCAAGAAGCGAAGCATTTTTTGGTAAATATGCCATTTTTAAACGCGCTTCATTAACATTATTTTCGCCATAATGTTGAATTAAAATTTGATGCGCAACTTCATTTAAAATTAAATCTTGATCAAAAGCTTTGGCAATACTTAATGAAGTGATATCATCATGAGTCGGTCCAATACCACCGCTAGTAAAAACATAATCAAATTTTTTACGCAATTCCTTAACGGCAAAAATAATTTCATTTTCAAAATCGCCAACAACCCTTACCTCCTGAAGATTAATGCCGATTTGTGCTAAATTTTTTGCGAGAAAATTAATATTTTGATCGACAGTTCTGCCCGACAAAATTTCGTCGCCGATAACTAATAAACTTGCGGAAACAACATTATTTTTATTCATATTTAGGTTTTTTAAATTTTATTTCTCTTCTTTATCATAAAGCTGATTAGAACTTTTTAAAGAGATTTTTTTAAAATAGAAATTATTATTTTCCTGCCCTTCCAAAAAGGATAAATCGAGTAAAAATTTTGATAAATCATCGCGCTTTCTTGAAGATGGACAGCCCGTCACCACTGAAAATATGCGTTTTTTGGCGTTTTTTGCCGAAGTAACCAAATTATATCCCGAAGCATTGGTATAGCCAGTTTTCATGCCCTCCGCTCCCTCATATTCATTCAAAACACGATTATGAGATTTGATGGTTTTATTATTGTAAACAAATTCTTTCATTCCAAAAAAATAATAAAATTGCGGGAAGTCTTTTTTTAAAATAATTGCCAAGCGCGCTAGATCGGAAGCTGTGGTATATTGCCCTTCCTCATGCAATCCCGATGCATTTCTAAAAGAAGTATTTATCATTCCAAGCTCTAAAGCTTTTTTATTCATTTGCCTTACGAAACTCCATTCATTATCAGCGATTGACTCAGCCAGAACGATTGAGGCTTCATTATAAGATTTTATAATCAAAGCTTGTAAAGCTTTTTCTACTGAAATTTTATTACCTTCTTTAGCTCCTAGAGTATTAACTTTATTGATTCTAGAGATTTCTTGGGCTCTTTCGGAAAATGTTAATTTTTGATGTAAATTTAATTGATTTTTTTGTAACGCCTCAAAGGTTAAATAAGCGGTCATCAATTTAACTAAAGAGGCTGGATAAATTAATTTTTGTGAATTATTTTCAAATAAAATTTGATGCGAATCTTCTTCAACAGAAATCAAGGCTCCATCCTTAGAGCAAGTAGATAAAACTTGAGAATAAGCCACTGTTTGAAAACTGTAAAATAACAATAAAAAAATAATAAAAAATTTCATAATTTTAAAATCTCATTAACCGCCAAACTCATTGGATTTTTTATGTTATTTAAACCAAGAATTTCTAAAGAATTATTAGCTTCGTCAATTTGTTTTTGCGCACAATCTTTATTTTGAATAAGTTCGAAAATTTTTTCAAAAATTAAATTGGCGTTACATTTTTCTTGCAAAAGTTCGGGAATAATTTCGCGGTTGGCAATTAAATTTAATAAATTGGCATATTTTATTTTAATCATTCTTTTGGCGATAAAATGAGTTAAAAAATTTATTTTATAAGCAATGATTAAAGGAATTTTGTGCAGTGAGATTTCAATAG
>JBIIBR010000058.1:0-7313 GCA_044239285.1 Rickettsiales bacterium
ATTCTAAAAACCGGAGCTACAGGTAATTTTCCATCCGCGTCAATTAATATATTTTGGAAAAAAATATCAGATTTACCAAAATAATCATTTCCAATTTGAAAATAATAAGGTATTTCGCCTTTCGATACTAATTCTATGGCATCCTCTTTAGGAATTTGTGGAAAATTTCCGGATGAAGACCTAGATAATCGCTTAAAAACAATATCCAATAAACTAAATCTTTTATCTTGAGGAACGCCCAAATTTTCTTGAAATTCTTGAGCAATTTGATCAAAACTTTGGTGAAAAACCCCTGGTGCTAAATTTTTTTCGATTAACAGCTTAATATCTTTTAAAAAATTATCGACATGCGCTTCCGCCTTATTTTGAAGAGGATTGGATACAATTTCTTGCTTCATTTTTTATAATTAATTTATAATTTGTTGTAACTAAAAATACCATTTAATGTGAATTTTTAATATACAGAAATTATAAAACAATTAATATTAAAGATTTATACCATTTACAGTTAAAAATGTTAAGTTAAAAAAATATTCTTAGGATGCGTCGAGGCAATAAGGGAATTTGCGATTATATTAAGAATATCAAAAGATGAATTTTTCAAATAAAAAAATAAAACTACTCGATTCCGCGAGCCCTTCTCATCTTGGCAAGATTTGCCTCTCTTTCTTCAACTTGTTTTCTTTGAATATCTTCTTGCTCTAGAGTTTCAGCTACATCATAAAATTGCTTGATAGCAATTTCATTGTCAATAATTTTACCACTTTTTTTAGCGTGATTAAATATTTCTTCAACAATCGCAATATCTTCAAATGATGATGAGAGTAGCTTTGTCATGGGTTTATTGCTAGATAAATCAAAATTCGCAACCATAGAATTACTTCCGAATTTTAATAAAAATTTTCTACCATTATCTTTAAAATAATTAATCATTCGCAATTCATTATCATCTAATTTTAAAATATTTTTTAAATCTTCATTTACATTAAAATCAGATAAAATAAATTTTGAAGATACTTTTTGCGACACAAGAGAGAGTAGCTTTTTAACATCATTATCATAATCTTCGACATCAAAACAAAAAATCGCCACACAATTTTTTAGTCTAAGTCTATCGAGCAAATGCACAATTTTATCGGTAAAAATTTCGTTGTTTAATAATTGCTTCGAATTTTTAAAAACAATTATCGATGGAATTTCGCCATTGAGCATATCCTCAATTTTATAAAGCATGTAATATAAAATTGGCACCACGATAAATTCTTTAGCGGAATATTCGGTTAAATCAAAGCCCATTATGCGATCCGACCAATTGATTTCTTTGTCGTAATCAAATATTTTAACCAAACCACTCTCTTCCCAAAAACTCAAAATTTCATAGATTTTTTTGGTTTCTTCATTGTTAAATAATTTTATCGCTTCAGAAAGTTTTTCACATTTATTAATCAAAATTTTATCAACAATTTTTGCGATATTTTGTAGTTCAATTTCCGGAATTTCGCTTTTATATTGATAAATTATTGAATAAAAAAATTCATTCAAAAATTTGCGAAAATTTGGATTAGTATTTAATGCCAAAATATTCATTTTTAAACAATGCTCTTCTTCGGGATTAGAGTAGGACAAATCATAATAAAAACCGCCCGACATTTTAATAAAATTTCTCGCCTTATTGTTAAAATCAAAATAATAAATTTTAGTTTTAAATCTTCGAGCTTGCGCTAAAACAAAATTTAACAATACAGTTTTACCGCTCGATTTCTTACCAAAAAACAGACTATGACCCTGATCACCATCGTGAAAATTAAAAAAATAAGGCGTGTTAGTAATGGTTTTAAATGTGGTAACCGCCGGACCCCAATAATTTCCGCTAATCGCTCCCGAAGCGAAGCTATAAAGCGACGCAAAACCCGCAAGTCTATATGAATTTATAACTTTTTGACGCTTTAAAAAACGAAAATTTGCTGGCAGTTGCGCCCAAAAACAATCTTCCATAAAAACATCTTCGCGCACCACGACAATTCCAAGTTCTTGAAATTTTTCACTGATTAATCTTACATCATTATTTAAATCTTCACGATTATTGCTGATGATCATAAAACTAGTTTGGAGCTTACCATAATCAGTTGCCGTTCCATCTACGCTTTCAAAAAAATTGGCAAGCCCGATGATCTCTCTAAAATCTTGATCATTACTTATTCTAAAAATTCTATCTTGATATTTTGCAAACTCTAAATCGCTTTCCTGATATGAAAAATCAAATGCTTGCGAGATAACAAACTCGAAAGGGAGTTGTAAAATTTTATCGAGCAATTCAATGCTTATTTCTAAATATTCTTTTAATGTTAAAATTGCCGCAAAGTTTCTATCTTTTCCCGCCGAAACCTCAATTTCATTATTTCCAAAAGCAATTTTATTAATTGACAATTCGCTAGAAATATCAATTGCCGATAATGGATAATGCTTTTCGCGAAGATTACAAATTTTTCCCAAAAAACGCATTTGTTCGGAATATAAAGCTCCTTCCCACTCCTTTATTTCAAGCATTTTAGCGCCGTAATCGGAAATTGCGGCTAAAATTCCCGAGGTTACTGAGGTTAAAGATTTTAGAGATTTTTCAAGAAAATTTTCGTGTAATTTTCTGTTTCTGGATTTCGAAAACGAACCCATAATCGATTTAAAATTGGTAATCGACGTGTCGAGTCCTTCAATAATTACAGTGATATAGAGTTCATTAACATAATCATTTTGTAAATTGTTTAACTCTTCCCATGTTTGATTAATTTTAGCAGAAAGATAATCAGCAAATTCACCTTCGGGGGAAATATTTTTTTTGCGTCTAATTGTACTAAACCACAAAGCAAAATTGGTTTGCTTAATATTGTCGCGAATCGCATCACGCACCGCTTCGCGTAGTGGAATTAATTCGGCATAAACGGAAGTATTGCTAAATCCCGAAACGCGAATTATTTGCATTAATTCGCCATTTTTAGTTAAAATAGTTTTTTTATCAAAATGAATTGCGTAAGGAATAAAATCTTCATCTGGACCTTGAGCCACAACATTTTTTTTCTTTTCTTTGCTAGTAAAATATTTTACCGCAAACTCTAATACAGGTTTCATTTTTGATAAGTTTTATTTATTAAAAATAGTTTTTTAATAAGTTTTATTTATAAAATAATTTATCTTTTTTCAATCGCAATAAATTCACGCTTGGTGCTTCCCGTATATAATTGACGCGGTCTGCCAATTTTAAATGCCGGATCTTCGATCATTTCTTTCCATTGTGAAATCCAACCCGCTGAACGCGCAATCGCAAAAATTACCGTAAATAAATTACTCGGAATTCCTAAGGCTTTGTAAATAATTCCCGAATAAAAATCGACATTTGGAAAGAGTTTTCGCGAGACAAAATATTCATCATTTAGAGCGATTTTTTCAAGTTCAATCGCAATATCAAGAAGCGGATCTTTAATGCCAAGCTCGCCCAAAACCTCATCGCACGCCTTTTTCAAAACCGAAGCGCGTGGATCGTAATTTTTGTAAACACGATGCCCAAATCCCATCAAGCGGAATGGATCATTTTTATCTTTGGCGCGTTTAATAAATTCAGGAATTCTCTCGAGCGTTCTAATTTCTTGAAGCATTTCGATCACCTCTTCATTGGCTCCGCCGTGAGCTGGACCCCATAATGAAGAAATGCCAGCACCGATGCAAGCAAAAGGATTAGCGCCCGACGAACCCGCCAAACGCACGGTTGAAGTTGAAGCATTTTGTTCGTGATCGGCGTGCAAAACGAAAATCATTTCCATGGCTTTGGCAATTGTTGGACTCACCTTGTAATTTTCCGTCGGTTTTTCAAACAACATTTGCAAAAAATTTTCGGCAAAACCGAGATCATGTTTCGGATAAATAATCGGCTCTCCGATTGAATATTTGTAAGCCATCCCCGCCAAAGTTGGCATTTTAGCGATGATTTTATAAACGACATCTAGACGTCCTTCTGGACTGGTTAAATCCATGGTTTCGTGATAAAAAGCCGACAAAGAAGCCACCGCTCCTACCATAATCGCCATCGGATGTGCCTTACGCGGAAAGCCTCGTAGCAAAATATTGATTTGATCATGAACCAACATATTGCTTTTAATATTTTTGCTAAAATCTTGATATTGTTTTTGATTCGGTAATTCGTGATTTAACAATAAATATGCCACTTCTAAATATTCAGTTTTCTTCGCTAAATCTTCAATCGAATAACCACCGTGAGCAAGCACGCCCTTATCGCCATCGATATAAGTAATTTTTGATTCACACGAAGCGGTTGACAAAAATCCGGGATCGTAAGTGAACATTCCACTTTCTTTATAAAGCGTTGAAATATCGATTACATCTTGCCCAATTGAAGCGTTTTTTATTGGAAGATTTATCTCTTTTCCGCTAGGTAGAGTAAGCTTGGCGAAATCTGACATAATTTTTTAATTTGAAATTGGAGGTATTTTTATAATACAAAAATAAAACTAAATTTCATCACTTGCAACAACTCAGTTATGAAATTTTGAAAATTTATTTTTGTGCTAAATTTATTGGTAAAATAAATTTAATTTTTTCGTAGAATTATAACGAAATCGCTTTAAAATTGCTCATATTATTAACCAAAACAAACCCAGTTATGAAAAATAATTTAAAAATTTTTGAAGAAAAAAAAGTGCGAAGCGTCTGGAGCGAAGAAAAGCAAAAATGGTTTTTTTCCGTAATCGACATCGTCGCAATATTAACTAATCAAGATGATTATAAAAAAGCAAAAAGCTACTGGTCGACTTTAAAAGAAAGGCTGGTAAAGGAAGGAAGTCAGTTGGTCACAAATTGTGACCAACTGAAAATGATGTCTGCCGATGGAAAATTTTATAAAACCGATGTTGCCGATACCGAAACTATTTTTCGCTTAATTCAATCAATTCCAAGTCCAAAAGCCGAACCAATAAAAATGTGGCTTGCCAAAGTTGGCAATGATAGAATCAATGAATTAGCCGATCCCGAACAATCATTAAATCGCGCTCGACAAAATTGGCAAAAATTGGGACGAAGCGAAAAATGGATTGCTCAAAGAATGACGGGGCAAGAAACTCGTAATAAACTTACCGATTATTGGAAAAATGCTGATGTTAATGAAGGCGATGAATTTGCAATTTTAACCAACATAATTCATCAAGAATGGGCTGGTTTAAATATTTCTCAACATAAAAAATTAAAGAATTTAAAAAGCCAAAATTTACGCGATCACATGAATGAAGCGGAATTAATTTTTACGTCATTAGCCGAACTTTCAACTCGTCAAATTGCTGAAACTCTAAGAGCTAAAGGCTTTGAAGAAAATAAAATTCCTGCCAAAAAAGGCGGTAAAATTGCTGGCGACGCCAGACTGGCATTGGAACAAAAAACAGGAAAAAAAATTATTGATGGAAGTAATTTTTTATCTCCAAAAAAATTAAATAAAAAATTGAAATGACGCTTCTAAACATAAAAAATAAACCAATTTCTGAAACTAAAATTGTGGTGGCGATGTCGGGAGGCGTTGATTCTTCTGTGGTGGCGTGCATTTTGCACGAGGCGGGTTATCAAGTAATCGGCATCACTTTGCAACTTTACGATTTAGGCGAAGCCTTGAAAAAAAAGAATGCATGTTGTGCCGGCGTTGATATTTACGATGCCAAAAAAGTTGCCGAAAAATTTGGTTTTCCGCATTATGTTTTGAATTATCAAAATGCTTTTCAACAAGCGGTAATCGATGATTTCGCCGATTCTTATTTACGTGGCGAAACGCCAATTCCTTGCGTAAAATGCAATCAAACCGTTAAATTTGGCGATTTACTACAAGTGGCACGCGACCTTGGTGCAGATGGCATGGCGACGGGTCATTATGTGCAAAAAATTGTTAATTCCAAAGACAAATCCGAACTTCACAAAGCCGTCGATCATGGCAAAGATCAAAGTTATTTTTTATTCGCCACCACTCAAGAACAGCTTGATTTTTTACATTTTCCGCTCGGCGGATTTACCAAAGAACGAACACGAAAATTGGCGGAAAATTTTGGGCTTGAAGTCGCCAACAAACCTGATTCGCAAGATATTTGTTTCGTGCCAAATGGTGATTATGCTTCGGTAATAAAAAAGCACCGACCCAACTCTTTCAAGGCAGGAGAGTTGATTCATATCGAGACCAAAAAAGTTTTAGGAACGCATGAAGGCATTATAAATTTTACTTTGGGACAACGTCGCGGGCTAGGAATAGCATACCCTCACCCCCTTTATGTCATTAAAATCGATCCACAAAATAATCAGGTTTTTGTCGGCGAAGAGCATTTTTTAGATCAACAAATTTTTACCATTCGCGATTGCAATTGGCTCATCGATTTACCGCAAATTGGCGAAAAATTTGAAGCCGAAATTCGCATTCGCTCAACCGCCAAAGAGCACCCCGCAACAATTGAAATTTTAGCCAATAATTGTGCTAAAATTACAATGAAATCGATGACGCGCGCTATCACTCCAGGGCAAGCCGGCGTAGTTTATATCGATAATCGTGTGGCAGGTGGCGGATGGATTGAGAAGATGGATTAAAAAACACTTTAAAAACAAACCCCAAAATTATGCAAAAAGATTTTGAAAAATGGAATCAATTAAAACAAAAAATCGATTCAACAAATAAACAAATTATTTACAAAGATCGAGATGTTTGGTGGTGTAGCATCGGCATCAATATTGGGCATGAAGAAAATGGAAAAAATGATTTTTTTACGCGACCAATTCTGATTTTACGAAAATTTAATAAACAAATATTTCTTGGAGTGCCTCTTACAACTAAATGCAAAGAAAATAAATTTTATTTTAGAATTAATTTTAAAGATAAAGAACAGTCTGCGATGCTATCACAAATTAGAGTTTTTGAAAGCAAAAGATTAAGAAAAAGAATGGGAGAACTTCCGAATAATCAATTCACGGCGATTAAAAATGCCATTTCTGAAATTGTGATTTTCGGGAAATAATTTTGTGAATTTTAAGTGATTTAGTCAGCTCTTCATGATTTTATTATTAATTAAAATCATGAAGAGCTTCGGTGGCTAGTGCCAATTTGTAAAAATAATTTAGCTAATTATTTTTTTTTGTCAAATAATTTATTTTTTATATGCTGATAACTTTTGTAAGTGAATGCGAAAAGAAAGCCTTATTAAGAACCAGAAGAGTTCTTGATGCTTTTGCCAATCGCATTGGCGAAAGAACTTGGCAAACTATTATCACCGAAGAAGGCTTAATTA
>JBIIBR010000209.1:0-7312 GCA_044239285.1 Rickettsiales bacterium
TTCTGAATTTTTTTCATTATAAAAATTTAATACTGGCAACGCATTTGTTTTATTATAAAGAGATAAAAAATGAGAAGTGAACCATCCGTCAATCATATAAACAAAATTTAAACCTTTATATTTTTCTATAATTTCTGGAGTTTTTTTATCAAGATTATTTTCAAAAAGATAATAAAATTCAATCCAATATTTTGAAATATTGTAAAATTTTTCATTAATTTTTTCTTCAGTTGGAAAATCTTGTAAAACATTATTTTTAATAGCTTTAACAAATATTTTAATTTGAGTTTGAGCTTCAATAATATTTTTTTTATGAATAATATTGTAATTAAAAATATTAATTAAGGCGATTGAAGACGAAAATGTGATTACAAAAAAATGAACAATAAATTTTTGTCTATTTTTACTCGCATAAAGCCTAGAATTTTCTAGGGTATAACTCACAAAAGCCACCAACAAAAATCCCATTCCAAGAAACTGTAAAAATATTTGAATAAAGG
Source organism: Rickettsiales bacterium (assembly GCA_044239285.1). Lineage (GTDB taxonomy): Bacteria > Pseudomonadota > Alphaproteobacteria > Rickettsiales > UBA1997 > CAILUF01. The sequence goes on from JBIIBR010000209.1 coordinate 501, forward strand.
CTGATGGATAATTTTTGCTCAATGCCCATGTTTGATATTTAGTTGAAAGACTCATTATTCCAGATGGCACCAAAACCAAAACCAATCCTATCAAAATAATATCTCGATAATTATTTTTTAAGTTAATTTTTGGAATTAATTTTAAAAATATAAAATATGATAAAACAAACAAAAAAACTGCACAAAGGATATCACTTAACTCTGGCCAATACCAATATAAATCTCCATTAAAATTTAATATTCCGAATGGAAGAGATTGGGTTATTTGGAATATCCACGCCAAAATAAAATTTTGTAAATTAAAATTAAATGTTATTCCATCATATAATTTATCGCCAACCGAATTTTGTAAATAAATATTAATTAAAACCCAAATTAAAAATGAAATATTAAACAGTTTTAATTCTTTAAAACAAACTTTAATTGATAATAAAAAATATTCTTTAAAACTGGTCGCCAAGCCTTTATTATCTTGATTTTTTAATCTATATCTAACAGCAAGAATAATAAAAATCGGCACAACACACATCCCAATTTCATAATGAAAAAAAGACCAAATAAAAAATATCAAAGATAGATAAAAATATTTTTTATTTTTGTTTTCTTGCCATAAAATATAAAAACCTGACGCCAGCGCAATAGAAATTGCTGAATATTGAGTTGCGAGACCTTGTGAGGTTAAGGGATCAACTTTTATCGATATTAAAAATAAAATTGGCATCGTAAAAATAAAGGCTCTGCCATTTGCGTTATCTTTAGTAATAAGCTTTAATAACCAAGCAAAACTTGCCACCGCAATTAGGTTAAATAAAAACTTTACTACAAAATAACTCATTCGATCATGAAAAAAATAAAATATTAGATAATGGGTTGCATATAAGCCGTAGAATCTTCCCGAAGCTAAAAATCCCCTAAAGCTATCAAAAGAATATTGAAAAAAATTGTTATGATAATTTTGTGTTTCAGCTGGAATTGCATATGCTAAAACTTTATCGTCACAATAAAAATATCCATATAAAATCATTGGTAGAAAAAATATTGCATAATAAAAGATAGCCAAAAAAAATAGATTTTTTTTTGAATCAATTGTTGGAAATTTAATTATCTTATTTAGACTCATTGAATATTTTAATTATTAAGTAATTTTTGCTATTTTTAATATGATATTATCTGTTGTAATTCCATGTTTCAACGAAAAAAATACCATTAAGGAAATTATTTTTGCGGTAAAAAATTCTTCATATAAAAATCAAGAAATTATTATTGTTGATGATTTTTCTAACGATGGTACTCGTGAAATTTTACAAAATGAAATCGCACCCTTGGTTAATAAAATTATTTATCAAGCTTATAATCAAGGAAAAGGCTCTGCTCTTAGAGCTGGAATTGCCGAAGCTAGTGGCGATATCATAATAATTCAAGATGCCGATTTGGAATATGACCCCAAAGAATATCTAAAAATTATCACCCCAATTCTCGAAAATAAAGCCGATGTGGTTTATGGCTCACGTTTTATAAGTGGCGAAAGTCGACGTGTTCTTTATTTTTGGCATCGCGTTGCCAATTTTATTTTAACAACATTGTCAAATATTTTTACCAATCTCAATCTTAGTGACATGGAAACTTGTTACAAAGCCTTCAGAAGCGATATCATTAAAAAAATTAATATCGAAGAAAATCGTTTTGGTTTTGAACCCGAAATTACCGCCAAAATTGCCAAAACAAAATGTCGAATTTACGAAGTTGGAATTAGCTATAATGGCAGAACCTACGAAGAAGGTAAAAAAATTACTTGGAAAGATGGATTTCGTGCTTTATATTGCATTATAAAATACAATTTAAAAAAATCATAAAACCATGACCGAACTTACAAAATTAAGCATTAAAGACACTCTTGTTGGATTAAGAAATAAAAAATTTAGTGCCAGCGAAATTACCAATTCATATATTCAAAATATTGAAAAAAATCGTCATTTAAATTGTTTTATTACCGAGACTTTTGATATCGCTTTAAATCAAGCCAAAGAAGCCGATAAAAACATCGCTAAAGGCGAGATTCGCGATTTAGAAGGCATTCCCCTTGGAATTAAAGACTTATATTGCACCAAAAATATTCGCACCACTTGTGCTTCAAAAATGTTGGAAAATTTTATACCAACTTATGAATCAACCGTCACTCAAAAACTTTTTGATGCTGGAGCCATTTGCCTTGGCAAAACCAACATGGATGAATTTGCCATGGGCTCCGCCAACGCCAATTCTTATTTTGGTAAAGTAATTAACCCATATAAACGCAACGATTCTAACGAAGATTTAGTCGCGGGAGGCTCTTCGGGCGGATCAGCTTCGGCGGTTAGCGCTAATTTATGCGCAGGTTCAACTGGCTCCGACACCGGTGGCTCAATTCGCCAACCCGCATCTTTCACTAACACCGTTGGCGTAAAACCAACTTACGGTCGCTCCTCGCGTTATGGCATGATTGCTTTCGCTAGTTCACTTGATCAAGCTGGAGTTTTTGCCAAAAATGTTGAAGATTGCGCTTTACTTCAAAGAATAATTTCGGGTCACGATAATAAAGATTCAACCTCAATCAACATTGCCGTTCCACAATTTGAAAAATTATTAAATTCCAACGTTAAAGGTTTAAAAATTGGAATTCCCAAAGAATATCGAATCGATGGCATGCCCGCTGAAATTGAAAAATTATGGCAAAAAGGTATCGAAATTTTACGCAATCGCGGTGCCGAAATTATCGATATTTCTTTGCCTCACACTCAATATGCCGCGGCGGTCTATTACGTAATCGCTCCCGCCGAATGTTCTTCAAATTTAGCGCGTTTTGATGGTGTTCGTTATGGCTTTAGAACTTCACAAGAAAATATTTCGATTAACGAAATGTATCAAAAAACTCGCGCCGAAGGCTTTGGCAAAGAAGTTAAAAAAAGAATCATGATTGGAACTTATGTTTTATCCGCTGGTTATTACGACGCTTATTACAAAAAAGCGCAAAGAGTTCGTCGCTTAGTTTTAAATGATTTTATCGACGCCTTCAAAAAAGTCGATGCCATTTTAACGCCATCAACTCCAAATTCAGCTTTTGGTTTTGAAGAAATGAAAAATTTTGACGCCGTAAAAATTTATTTAAATGATGTCTTTACCGTTCCTTCGAATTTGGCTGGATTGCCCGCCATTTCAGTGCCGGCAGGATTTGACAACAAAGGCTTACCGCTGGGATTACAAATCATCACCAAGCATTTTGACGAACAAACCATGTTCAATGTTGCCAAAGCAATTGAAGAAAGTAAATAATTTTTAAATGACCTTAGTAAAATATAAAAATTATAATTTTACCTTTCTATTTAAAGAAAATTTATTGGCATTTTCGCTATTATTTCTTGGAATCTTCCATGTATTTTTGGAAATAAAATTCGGCACTAATTCCTTTGGAGATTTACGTGACGGAAGATTTAACAACTTCACCTTAGAACATTTTTATCGAGCACTGATTGGAGAAGAGCAAAGTTTCAAAAATGCCAATTTTTTTTACCCCGCCCCTAACGTAATCATGTTGTCCGATAATCATTGGTTTTTAGGTTTTATTTACGCTTTTTTTCGAAATTTAGGTTTTAACTCTAGTAAATCTTTTAATTTCTGGATTTTTTGTGGATTCTTCGCCAATTTTATTTCTGCCTATTATGTTTTAAGAAAATTTAATTTTTCCGCAAATTCTTCAGCAATTGGAGCTTATTTATTCACTTTCAACCAAATTATTCTTTTAAAAATTGGGCATATGCAACTCAATTTTAAAGCATTCATTCCCCTTACTCTCTTATACTCAAAACAATATTTCGAAACCTTAGATTTTAAATATATTTCTTACATAATTTTATGCATAATTTTGCAATTATTATGTAGCTCTTATAATGGCAATTTTCTAGCTTTATTTGTTTTCATATTTTTTGTGATTTATTTATCAAAATTTAAAAAAGATGATTTTCATAAAATTTTTCCGCAAAAATTTTCTTTAAAAATTTCAATTCCAATTTTAGTTTTAGGCATTTTTGTATTAACGATATATGCACTACCCTATTTTGAAACTATGAATATTTATAATATTAGAGGCCCACTTACGAATGAAGAGAATTTCTCATTGATTTCATTACTAACTTTGAGCAATTCATCTTTATGGAATTTTATAACAAACTATTTTTCATTGAAATCTTTAGAGAACTATAAAGAAAATCAATTTTTCTTTGGAATCGGTTTGTGGCTTGCTACTCTTAGTCTAATCTTTAATAAAAACATATCCAAAAACCTACAATATTTTGATAAAATTTTAATCAAATCAATATTGCTTACACTGCTTTTCTTCTGGCTTGATCAATATATTAATACTTTTGGTTTTTTACAAATATCTATTCCAAGCTTCTCTCTACTAAGAGCCTCAACAAGATTTTTTTATGTAATATTTTTTGCCATTGTTTATTTAGCTACTTTTTCACTCAATCATTTAGAAAAAACAAATAAGAAAAAATTACTTTATATCCTTACCACAATTATTTTAGCTGAAAGCCTAGTATCATTTATTCCAAATTCTAATTTTTCAGAAGAAGAAAATACGATTCAGGAATATAAAAATTTAATTTTACAGCATGGCAACAAAGACTCTGTATTTTTTTTCGTAGTTAACAATAAAAATCGACCAACGAGTTATGTACAAAATGAAATTAGTATAATGATAGCCTCCAGAGATTTAGGCGCCAAAACTATCAATGGATATAGTGGGCAAATACCTCTTTATAAAAAAAATTATACCAATAATTGCCAAGAAATATCTAAAATTATTGAATATAATGAAGATGTAATATCAAATGTTCTTAAAAAAGACTTTAAATATGATCGAAAGAATTTGTTAGTTTTTTTTGGCAAAGAATTATGTACCAACCAATTTTAAAAAAATTTCTATTTTGGACGAGCAATTAAAATTATATTTTTACCACAAATTTTTCTAAAAATTAAATCTGAAATAATATTTATTTTAACAAAAATTTTATCATAAAATATTAAGTTTTCAGTGGTAATTTTTTTGCAAGAATCAATTTTAAAAAATTTCATAAAAAGTAAAATAAAAAAACCCACAGAATCAAAAAAACTTATATTTTCAACTTCTAAATCATTTTGTTCGCAAATTTTTTTAAGCATTTCGACATTGTATCTACGGAAATGTCCAACCATTAAATCTGACTCAGCAAAAAGAAAATTAAAAGCTGGAACAAAAATTATCAAATAACCATCTTTTTTTAACATTTTCTTAAGATCGGCAACGGTTTTAGAATCTTTTTCAATATGCTCTAAAACATTCGAAGAGAAGATTAAATCATATTTTTCTTCATTCAAAAATTCATTTTGTAGCTTAAATCCCTTTTGTGACAATATTTTTTGTGAAGCTTGACATATTTCAAAACATTCGGGTTTTATCGAGGTTTTTTTATAAAAAATTTCTGCCAAAGTTCCAATCCCCGCGCCGAAATCTAATACTGAAAAAGATTTATTATCGACCTTATGAATAAATAAATTTACAATCATTTCATTGTAATTTTTTAAATATTTATCAATTAATTTTAACTCTTCCAAGCCTTGATAATCCATGCTTTATTGACGTAACTTGATTTCCGAAATAATTCTCGATTCAAATTCATTTAAATCAACAACCTCTTGTTGATCGCTACCAATTTTACGAACCGAAACCTTGTTATTCATTGCTTCGATCTTGCCAATTGCAACGATGTAAGGCACTTTTTGCAAAGAATGTTCGCGAATTTTATAAGAAATTTTTTGCGAATCTAAATCGATTTGAACTCTAATTCCCGATGCTTGTAATTTTTTAAAAACCATTTTCGCATAATCATCAAATTCATTAGTGATTGTAGCAACCACGACTTGAACTGGCGCTAACCATAACGGAAATTTTCCGGCATAATTTTCAATTAAAATTCCGATAAATCTTTCTAGACTTCCCAAAATTGCTCGATGAAGCATGACGGGACGCTTTTTAGAGCCATCTTGCGCAATATAATTTACATCTAAACGTTCAGGCAAGACAAAATCAACTTGCAAAGTTCCGCATTGCCACTCTCTTTTTAAAGCGTCAACCAAAGTAAATTCAAGTTTTGGACCGTAAAATGCGCCTTCTCCGGGGTTAAGTTGATATTCCAAACCAGCATGCTTTATCGCTTGCTCCAAAGCCTTTTCCGCCTTGTCCCACACCTCATCAGAGCCTGCCCGTTTTTCAGGACGCGTTGAAAATTTTACCAAAATATCATGAAATCCAAAATCGCGATAAACTTCTTTTAATAATTCGCAAAAAGCTAATGTTTCGTCATTAATTTGATGCTCTTCGCAAAAAATATGAGCATCATCTTGGGTAAAGGCGCGAACCCGCATAATGCCATGAAGCGAACCTGAAGATTCATTACGATGACAAGATCCAAATTCCGCCATGCGCAATGGCAATTGTCGATAAGATTTTAAATCTTGGTTGAAAATCTGCACATGCCCTGGACAATTCATTGGCTTTACTGCCAGTAAACGGTTTTCGCTTTCGGCAATGAACATATTGTCGTGAAATTTTTCCCAATGACCCGATTTTTCCCACAAAACTTTATCAATTAATTGTGGAGTTTTTACTTCAACATAACCATTTTGTTCAATTTTATGACGAATATAATTTTCAATTTCACGATAAATAATATAGCCCTTATGGTGCCAAAACACTGAACCAGTTGCCTCTTCTTGAATATGAAATAAATCGA
>JBIIBR010000210.1:0-7181 GCA_044239285.1 Rickettsiales bacterium
GGTAAATAAATTGGAACGAATCACTTCAAAAGTTAGCCAAAAAATGCTAAATAAAATAATTTTCTTATAAGTAAAACTTATTGAAAAACGCTTTATTAATAACTTATATATATAACACAAAGTGGCGAAGTAAAATGCCATCAAGGCAGGAATCAGAGTGATTGCGAACGGAATAAGCCAACCATATTTTGCAACATCAACCAAAAGAGAATTACAAATCCAATAAATTCCAAAAACAAAAAAACCGAAACAATAAAAAAAACTCCGGTAAAAAACTTGTTTTAAATTATTCTCTTTATCAATAATTAAATAGAAAATTACTAAAGAAATTGGAGAAAAAATAAATAAATTAAATGGCGCAAAAGCCAATATTAACAAGCTTCCAACCCCAAAAGAAATTAGATTATTTTTTTTATTTGAATTACTTTGAGAAAAAATATTTTTCGCAAAAAAAGTTTTAATTTTTTCTAACATAAACCTCGATATCGGATGAAATTCTTTTAAATGAGCCTTTAAGTTGGTATTTCGCAGATTCGGCATCGCTTTGATTATCGTAAAACCACGAGAAGAAATCATCTTTTATTTCATATTTATCGACGACGATTGAACGATTTTCAAATTTATAATTCTCTACAAAATAATCTTTTATTTCTTTATCGAAAAATAAATATTCAACATAACCAATATTACACTTCTTCGCGTCTTCTTCGCTGGGCTTGTTGCTATCAATAAAAATTAATTTGGTATTATTATCTTTAAGCATTTTTTTAATGTCGGTAATTATGTAATCATAAACAAAATTAACATGCGGTTTACGAATTGGAAATAACATTCTTCCAGAAGAATTTGTGCTACTTACGCCGTAAATGGAAATTTTTTGAGGCATATCTTTGTTAAAATAATCAACAATTGGATGAGCTAATTGATGAAAATTATAAAAATTTATTTCATTATCACTTGGCTTGGGAGCTTTTGTTTTGTAGTAATAAGCCTTGAAGTCATAAATTTTACGGAACTTATTTCTAAACCCCGACTCACTTAACAAATCACGGAAATTATCCGAGTAATCATGAATATATAAAAAAAGCGATGCCATTATTATAAAAACTGAAAATTGCGTAAATTTTTCACTAATTTTTATAAAAAAATATTTTTCACAAATGAAATAATAAGTAAAAAACAAAGCTAGCGCGGTAAAGTTAGAAAGCCAAAAATTTGAATTGTCAAAAGCCTTGATCATCAAATAAAAACTTATCAAATAAATTAGTAAAAAAACCACGATATTTTTGAAAGAAAATATTTTTTTTCGCGAAGATTTATCGAGTTTTTTAAACAAAATTACAAAACTGTAAATCATCATCGCCCACCACAAATTAATCACTCCGCTAAATCCAAAAATAGAGGTGCGAATAAATTCATATTGCGAAAGAGGAATGATTACAAAAAAACCCAAAAAAAATAAATTTTCTGAAAAATTTAAAAAATTATTACGAAAAATAATTAATAAAACCCGCGTCATAAAAATTAAATTTATGGCGCAAAACATTGAGAATTGGTCAATGGTAAAAATACTTTCGACCAATATTACCAAGGAAGAAGCGCAAAAAATTATTGAAAAAGTTTTATCGGTTTCATTCATTTTGTGACGAGCAAAAACCAAAAAAGCTCCGAAATATGGCAATATAACAAATGCCATATTTGAATAAAAATTGGTTAAGACTCTATCAAAATTTGTATAAATAGCAAAATAACTACTCCACATCGGGACGATATAATCGAAAAAATTCGGATGAATGTTTTGAATTAGAACAAAATATAAAACTGAAATTAAAGCAAAAATTAATTTATCAATTTCAAAAAAATAATAAAAAGAGCGCGATTTAATTGCTAAATATATTTCGATCAAAGCGATGAAAATTAAATAATGAGGCTTCAAGGTTAAAATCAATCCCATCAAGACTCCCCTGATAATCAAATCTTTTTTTGAAAGAGAATTTTTATCGATTAAAATTAAGGATAAATATGCATAGAAAAACATTAAAAAATAACTCGATTTGGTGCCAAATTCAGCAAGATGTAAGCCATAAGGTCGCAGAAAAAAACTTAAGAAAAAACAAATTATGGTTAAATTAAATTCGGTTTTATTTTCATAAATTTTGGTTCTTTTAAGATTTTTTGAAGCATACATAATTGAAAGCAATCCGCCACAATTCACAAAAATTTCCGACATTAAAATTGGACTCACATTAATGGCAATTGAAAGCTTATATTGGAGGGCATAAAGCCACATTAAAATCGGAAAATTAATTTCAAAAATATCAGAAAAATAATCTTTGCCGAGCGCTAATTTTTTCCCGACATCCATGTAAACTCCAGTGTCGGGACCTATATCGGAAAGCGATCGAATGTAAATGCTTAATAAAAAAATTAATCCACAAATATTCCATAATGAAAATTTTGCAGAAAAATTTTTTATAATATTATTGGTTATTTTATTTTCTAACATATGCCTCAAAAACTTTAATTTTAAATATTTTAGGCTGAGTTAAATCAATGCCCTTGACCACATCGAACTCATCATTGGTTAAAAATTCTTGGGTATAATTTGGAGTAAAATTTTTATCTTCTACCCACAAATAATGTTGGGTTAAAAAATGAAAATTTGCTAAAAAATATTCTTTGATTTCGGGGCTGTTTCTCATCACAAATTCAAAGTTACTAATTGTGCAATCTCGATGATTATAAAAAATAATTAAATTGTTTTTGGGGTTCATAATTTGTCGATAAAAACCCTCCAAAACCTTGTTTTTGTAAGCTTCAATTTGATAATGCGTTGTTGGATATTTTAATGAATTTGCTAAAACATTATATTGAGAAAACTCTGAATCATTGCGCAATTTTGCGTAATTTCTAAAGGGATAAGAATTTTCAATAGCATCGCCAAAAATAACCAAATTATCATTAGCTTTAACATTTGATTTTGCAATTTCAAACAAGGCATGGTTTTGAGAATTTGGGGATTTGAAAAAAACGTGATCTTCCCCTGAAGAGTAATTATTAAAAACAGCTCTAAAATAATTGCCTACAAACCCAGTTGTTGCAAAGAAAATCAAAAAATTTATTACATAAAAGGATTTTTTATTTTGGTGATAATTTTTTAATAAAAGATTTAAGTTGATAAAAGAAATAATTATTAGAAAAATTACCACAAAAAAATCAAATAATTTAAAAAAATAAAATCGCAAAAAAACCAAAAAAATAACTGAAAATAGCAAGAAAATTTTGGCATTTAAAGAGCTTTTTGAATCAACAAAAGAACAGAAAAAAAGTAAATAAATAAGAATTGGCAATGCTAGATAATAAAGCATCGAACACATTAAAGAAAAAGTTTCGCTCGAGATAAAGCAAAAAATCATGACCGAAAAAAATAACAGCCAGTGACGAAGTAGAGAAATTTTATTTTGCTTTAAAAAAATTATAAAATTTATTATGACAAAACTCAAACCTAAAGCCGAAAAAATAATTTCTTGATCGATATAAAAATTTTCAGAAAAAACAATGGAAATAATTGCCAACATTAGCAATGTCAAACAATTCACCAACTCATTTTTTTGTCCATTTTTTAGATAGATGTAAATCAACATGAAATACATCAAATAATTTATTTGAATTTTGTTAAAAATTAGTAAATATTTATCACTAAAATCATCAATTCGATAATTAATTTTGTAATCATGATAAATTCCCATCATGTAAGAAAAATTTTCGACAAAATTTGGGAAAAAAATAAAAACAATAATTACGTAAAAACTTATTAAAGACGCACAAATTAAATTGTGAATTGCCAGAAAACTCATGATATTGCGGGATCGGTAAACTCTATAAATTTCAAAGAAAAAAACTAAAATAATAAAATTTGGCTTTAGTGAAATAATTAATCCAGATAAAATTCCAAGATAAATTTTTTGAATTTTTTTTAATTTTTCGACAGCGTAAAAATAATATGAAAAAAATGGAAAAAAGAAGATTATTAAAAAAGAAGTTGTGGTCAGAAATTCATTAAAAAATAAAGTTTTTCCTCTAATAAAAAAACCCGCCGTGAAGCATATTATAAGCAGGTTTAACTCGAATTGGGATTTAATTTTTTGTGAATTTTTTAAAATTTTATATGACCAAATTAATGAAAAGATTGCTAATAAATTAACAAAATAATCAGCACTAATTATTGGCGACAAGCCCAATAATTTAGAGATTCCAACGGGTATGATTAATAATAAAAAACTTAATGGAAAATTATATTCAAAAAAATCATTAAAATATTTTTTGCCCTCAAAAATTTTTTGAGCAATTTCAAGATAAAGCCCTGAATCTTGCCCAATATCAATCATCGAGCGCTTAAATAGACTCACCAAAATAATTAGAAAACAACCAAATAATCCACTGGCTTCATTGTTAGAAAGCAATTTTGCATAATTAATAAAAATATTTAATTTTTTAATTAGAAAATTTTCAATTTTTTTACCGAGTATTAATCTTTTTTCTTCAATATATGTCGTTATCTCTAGTGGATTCAAACTAAATTTCATGAAATTTTTTATTGATTGTTTTTTAAAACATATTAAAACTTCATTGTAAATTTATAACTCTTAATTTTCAAATAATAATGACTAAAAATATTACAGTGGCGTTTGGCGATGGAATCGGGCCCGAAATTATGGAAAGCACCCTAGAAATCCTTAGATCTTCAGGAGTTGACTTAAAATTTAATATCATTGAGGTTGGTAAAAAAATCTATGAAAAAGGTTTCAATTCTGGCTTAATGCCTTCGGCTTGGGAAAGTTTGAACGAAACAAAAGTTATCCTAAAAGCCCCAATCACAACGCCTCAAGGCGGTGGGTACAAAAGTTTGAACGTGACCATTCGTAAGAAACTTGGCTTATATTCTAATGTGCGACCCGTTTCATCTTTTCACCCTTTTGTTGAATGTAATTTTCCAAAAATGGACGTGGTTATAATTCGTGAAAATGAAGAAGATCTTTACGCCGGAATCGAACATCGTCAAACTGATCAAACCTTCCAATGCCTTAAGCTTGTAACTAAGAAAGGTTGTGAAAAAATTATTCGTTATGCCTTTGAATACGCAACTGTCAATTCACGAAAAAAAGTCACTTGCTTCTCAAAGGACAATATTATGAAAATGACAGATGGTCTTTTTCACAAAACTTTTGACGAAATCGCCAAAGAATATCCGCAAATTCAAACCGATCATTATATTATTGATATTGGTTGCGCAAGGCTTGCCTCTAAGCCTGAAATTTTTGACGTAATCGTCACTATGAATTTATATGGCGACATAATTTCTGATATTGCCGCCGAAATTTCTGGCTCGGTCGGACTCGCCGGCTCTGCAAATATTGGCGATGATTACGCTATGTTTGAAGCAATTCACGGCTCCGCTCCCGACATTGCAAATCAAGATATTGCCAATCCGACCGGCTTAATTCAAGCCTCGGTGATGATGCTTGTTCATCTGAATGAAAGTTTTTTTGCCAATAAAATTCGCAATGCACTTTATAAAACTATTGAAGATGGCATTCACACCGCCGATATTTTTAACGCTAAAACTAGCACTAAAAAAGTTGGCACTAAAGAATTTACGCAAGCTGTTATTAAAAATCTTAATAACTCACCGAGTCAACTTCCAGTTGCTAATTTTGCCAATAAAAAAATCGAAGAATCACCAAATAATCAACAAAAATCTGCCGTAAAAATTCAACATAAAGATAAAAAATCTCTAATCGGTCTCGATTTATTTATTGATTGGAACAAAAATTTTGATGAGCTTTTAAATCTATTAAAATCGTTGGAAAGTGAAAAATTTGAGTTAAAAATGATAAGTGCTAAAGGGCTTTTATTGTTTCCATTAATTGATAAAAACATGATGCCTAATTATGACGGTGACCTTACTACGCTAAGGTTTGTTGGCAAGGGTATTTGTGGAAAATCTAGCAATGAAATTTTAAATCCCAACATTAAAATTGAACATAAAGATATTACCGATTTATTAAATTATTTAATCGATAAAAATATTGATTTTGTAAAATATGAAGGACTTTATTTATTTAATGATAAAGTCGCTTTCACTTCTGGACAAGGCGAATAAAATTAAAAAAACATTATGGAATTTACAATAAATATCGATAAATTTCTCGATACCGTCATCAAAACTCTCACCAGTCCAAGCCTTTACTGGCAGTCTTTTTCGCTTATTTTATGCTTTATTTTTTCATATTTTTTTTACAGCATAATTCGCCATAATTTAATTCAAAAAATTCTCAATTTATCAACTAACAGTCGAGAATTTAATAATATTTTCAAAAAATATTTCTTACCTCTTTTATTGCCAATTTTATCTTTATTTTTCTTAATATTGGCATATTTTATTTACCAACAATTCTTCAAAGAAACCATTTTAATTTCAACCACCATCAAACTTATTGCGCTATTTTTCTTCCTCAGAATGATTCGCATTTCTTCCAACAGCACTTTCATCACCAACGCTACCGGATTTTTTCTAGTTCCCGCTTTAATTCTTCATATTTTTGGAGCTTTAGATCCTACAATCTCATATCTCGATGAACTTTACTTTAAAATCGGAAAAATAAAAATTTCGGTTTATATTATAATCAAAGCTTTCATTGTTTTGCTCTTAGTTTTTTGGCTTTCAAGCTTAATAAGTCGCAAAAGTAAATCATATGTCGATAACAGTAAAAACATTAAATCCAGTACTAAAGGCATCATTAGCAAATTCATCGATATTTTAGTTTATAGCATTGTCGCTTTAATTATTTTAAAAACCTTTGGCGTCGATTTAACCACGATAGCTGTGATTGGAGGTGCGGTCGGTGTTGGTATCGGATTTGGTTTGCAAAAAATTGCGTCAAATTTTATTAGCGGAATTATTTTATTATTTGAAAAATCGGTTGAAGTTGGCGATATTGTTGAGCTCGACAATGGCTCTATTTATGGCACCGTTCGCCATTTTGGCGGTCGCTACACTTTAGTTGAAGCTACCGACGGCAAAGAAATCATGATTCCAAACGAAGAATTTATTATCAACAAAGTCACCAATTGGACTTACTCCAACAATCGCGCCCGCATTGAAATCCAAATTGGAGTTG
>JBIIBR010000131.1:0-4162 GCA_044239285.1 Rickettsiales bacterium
TCGTCCACTCAAGAAAATCAAGATGATACCATTGTTTTAATTGAAAAAAAACCAAATAATCCTAGTAAAAAAAATTATAACTCAACTCACTCGGAAAACTTGATCGATCAAAGCACAAAATCAGATTCAATAAATTTAGAAAATAAAAAGGTTTTTAAATTCAAAAAAAATCTAAATTCTGAATCTAAAAATGATCAAATTATTGATTCCGCTCAAAGCGATGATTATTCATCAAGCCCCTCATCAATAGAAAGAGAGACCCAGAATATTAAAAAATTCAAACTAAAGAAAAGCGCAAATAGTTCAGAAAAATATAAACTTTCAGACGAGCAAAATATTTAAATTTTTTCATTTTTTTTCAAAAAAACCCCTCATTAAATTTTTTTAAAAATAGCGCAATAAATTATTATTTTTCATAATAAAAAATCGGGGATTAAATTCTCTTTTTTTCAAAAACTTTTAGCCCAAATAAAAAAATAGAAAAAATTTGGGAAGCCTTCAGAATAAAAAGTAAAACCATCTTTTTAGCCCCCCATTTTTTTAATTATGCCTCTATTTTTTTAACAAATTATTATCTAAAACCTTGAAAATTATTCTTTTTTTCGGTGCTTACAAAGGGGCTTCATTTGATAATATTGGAAATTAAAGACAATGCGCTTTAAGCTTAAACTTTAAATATTAAAAATCTTTATTCTCTCCAACTTCCAAAATTAGAAATTCTTTTTCTAAATTAGACTCAAGGCGATTTTTTTTAAGATCCTTTGCGGGATCGTTAAAATTATCCGAAGCTAATTGAAAAGTTTCAAAATGCATGGCGATCGATTTCTCAGCATTAAGTTCCTTGTGAGCTAAAACCGCTTGGGAAGGGCTAATATGATGGCGAATCATAAAATCTTGAGGTTTATAAGCGCCAATCGGGAGGAGGGCGAGTTTAAAATTTTTAAATTTTTGTCCCGCTTCAATAAAATGAGAATCATAGCCAGTATCGCCGGCAAAATAAATATTACCAAGTTTAGTTTCGAGTGCAAAAGCTCCCCAAAGTGTGGCATTAGAGCCCCAAAAAGCTCTTTTAGACCAATGTTTAGCGCGTAAAAAATTAATTGAAAGATTTTCATTAAATTGAATTTTTTCATTCCAATCCATTTCTTGGCAATTAACTTTGAGATTTTTGATTTTATTTAAATAATGACAAATTCCAAGTCCTGCAAAAATTTGTGGATTGGAAAAATCACGAAGTTTTTTTATAGTTGGCAAATCCAAGTGGTCATAATGCGAATGACTTATTAAAACAATATCAATTTTTGGCAAATCTTCAAATTTAATACCGGGTTTTTTAGCTCTTTTTGGACCTAAAAAAGATACGGGACTAGCGCGATTCGACCAAATTGGATCGGTTAAAATATTTAAATTACTAAATTGTAATAAAAATGTTGAATGACCAACAAAAGTTGTTGAGATTTTATTGTTATTAACTTTTTCTAATGGTTTATAATTTTTGACCTCAAGTAAATCTTTAACCCACAAGGATTTACCATTTTCAGCTTCATATTTTGCCTTTGCTTTATAGTAAGACATAAAGTTTTTTTTGAAAGGATCTTCGCTATTTGGATTAAAAAATCTTTCACCGTCAAAATGATCGGAAACGCTTCCTTTATAGTATCCAGACTCGGAAAATAAAAGACATGAGGATAAGAAACTCATAAGAATGAATGTTAAAAAATATTTTGAAAATTTTATCATTAAATTTAGTTTGGCTTGAATTAAAAATCTTTTAAATATTGGTAATATTAATTTAAAAATCAATCGTTCGACCATTTTTAACCCAATCGCCGTAACGAGTGTTATCTTCTGGTTTTTTTAAAGCATCATCCAATTCCGACTCTAAATCTTCTTTTTTTGGATTATTTTCTTTGTCTAATTGAGAATTTTCTGATTGATTTTTTTGCATT
Organism: Rickettsiales bacterium; assembly: GCA_044239285.1. GTDB lineage: Bacteria > Pseudomonadota > Alphaproteobacteria > Rickettsiales > UBA1997 > CAILUF01. Next base: position 1,950 of record JBIIBR010000131.1, read on the forward strand.
ATTTTATTTTTTTAAATTAAATTATCCACCTGGCGATGGACGACTAATAATAGAGGTATTGCTTTTTAAATCTAGACCGCCTTGAGCCTTTAGAGTCAAATGTTGCAACGACATGAATGTGCCCAGCGATTTAATTGCAAAAGATTCTGATTTTGTCAGTCCAAAAATACTTAAATTTCCATTGTCAAATACTGCAAAGAAATTTGCATTCAAAGCACCTTCACCAAAAATTGACTTAAATATATCTTCATCAATTCCACATTCAATAAGAAATACTATTCCTCCCGTTTTTAAACCAGGAATCACAGAATCAATTTCTCCTGAGGGAATAACTCCATGAAATGCTATACTCATTCCGCCCATATTGCCCTCAGGATTTCCAACCATGCTACCCTTTGAAGACTCGGAGGAACTTAATCCAATTATTCCTTTGGCAAAAAGCGATTCAGCGCTATTTTGAACTTGCTCTGATGGCACATGATGCTTAGACATAATTTGCGATAATTATTTAGATGAATCAACCGCTGCAACCGCCGACATATTTAAAATATCGTTGATTGAAGACTGCATCGTCACGATTTGAACGGGCTTTTCAAAGCCATCTAAAATTGGTCCAATAACCGTGCAATTACCAACTTCTTCAAGAAGTTTTGTCGCAATGCTTGCCGAATGAAGACCTGGGCAAATTAAAATATTTGCTGGTCCCGTCAATCGACAAAATGGATATTTTGCCATTTTATCGGGATTTAAAGCGACATCGGCGGTCATTTCGCCATCATATTCAAAATCAACTTTCATGCCGTCAAGTATTTCAACTGCATGTTTCATGCGACTTGATTCATTTTTCAAGGCACTGCCAAAATTTGAAAATGATAGAAACGCAATTTTTGGTTCATAACCCATTTTGCGAACTTTTTTAGCGGTTTGAATAGCGATACTTACCAAATGCTCTGAGGAAGATAATTCTGAGCAAGCGGTGTCGGCGATAAAAATTGTTCGACCTTTGGAAATTATCATTGAAACGCCGAGAACGATGTGATCTTTTTTGTTTTTTATAACTTGCCAAATATCTTTTAAAGATTTGCTATAACCACGCGTTAAGCCAGTTACGAGAAGATCACCGTGACCACAAGCGAGCATCGATCCAGCAAAAATATTGCGATCAGTTTTAATCATTCTTGCACAATCTGAAAGTAAAACTCCTTTGCGTTGCAATTTAGAATAAAGATAATCGATATATTTATTATTCTCGCCAGAAATGGCTGAGTTGTAGATCTCGATGCCTTTTTCGTCGATATTTAATTCTTGCATTTTTTCAAGAATTCGCTCTTTTTTTCCGACTAAAATTGGTTTACCATATTTGTTATCGCGCCACATGCTGGCAACCTTGATGATTTCTGGCTGTTCACCTTCGGCAAAAATAACATTTTTTGGCGATCTTTTTAATTTTTCAAAAATTAAACTCAAACTATTGACCGACGGATCGCGACGCGCTTGAAGTTGTTTGGTGTAAGCGTCCCAATCTTTAATTGGTTTTCTAGCGACACCGCTTTCAACCGCAGCTTTTGCTACCGCGACGGGAACCGTGTAAATCAATCTAGAATCGAATGGAGTAGGGATAATATAATGTGGACCAAATTTCATTTCGCGACCGCCATAGGCTTTGATCACCTCGTCTGGAACTGGTTGGCGAGCGATTTCGGCGATGGCTTTTACCGCCGCGATTTTCATTTCTTCATTGATAGTTGATGCTCTGACATCAAGCGCTCCACGGAAAATATAAGGAAAACCCATTACGTTATTGACTTGGTTTTCGTAATCACTACGACCGGTGGCGACAATGGCATCACTTCGCGCTTCGCGAACTTCTTCGGGTAAAATTTCTGGATCAGGATTTGCCATGGCAAAAATTACTGGATTTTTTGCCATCGATTTAACCATGTCTTTAGTGACCGCTCCTTTAACCGAAAGTCCAAGAAACACGTCCGCGCCTTTCATCGCTTCGGCTAAAGTTCGAGCTTTAGTTTCAACGGCGTGAGCTGATTTCCATTGATTCATGCCGTCTGTTCGACCTTTGTAAATTACGCCTTTTGTATCGCATAAAAGTGCGCTTTCATGAGGCAAACCCATAGCTTTTAGAAGCTCTAGACAAGCGATTCCGGCCGCGCCGGCTCCGTTAACGACAACTTTTATTTCATTAAATTTTTTGCCCG
>JBIIBR010000172.1:0-3009 GCA_044239285.1 Rickettsiales bacterium
AGAAATTATTGCGGTGCCGTGTTGATCATCGTGGAAAACTGGAATATCCATAATTTCACGTAATTTGCTTTCGATGATAAAACATTCCGGCGCCTTAATATCTTCGAGATTAATACCGCCCCAGCTTGGCCCGAGATATTTAACTGCATTAATAAATTCATCAACATTTTCAGTATCAACTTCGATATCAACCGAATCAATATCGGCGAAACGTTTGAACAAAACAGATTTTCCTTCCATCACGGGTTTGCCGGCAAGAGCACCTAAATTTCCAAGTCCCAGAACCGCCGTGCCGTTGGAAATAACCGCGACATAATTGCCTTTAGCGGTATAATCATAAGCCAAATCAGGATTTTTTTGAATTTCTAAACATGGGACCGCAACTCCGGGAGAGTAGGCGAGGGCAAGTTCACGTTGAGTGTTTAAAGGCTTGGTCGCATGCATGGCAACTTTCCCAGGCTGTCCTTGAATATGAAAATTTAAAGCCTCAATTTCTTTTTGAGTTTTGTTATTTGATTTTAAAGAATTCTTTGAATCATCAATAATATTTTGCGAATTTTTTTTGTTTGACATAATTAATTTTAAAATGTTAAAAGTTAAATCAATTTAACTTAACAAATTACTTTTTAAATTTTTATTGTCAAAAATTGTTTATGGATTCATTTGAAATTCTTCAAGAAAATATCTTAGAAAAATGCTATAGAAAGCATGAGGGAGTAAGAGAAATTAACTTTTTAATCTTACATCATTTGCAAGCAAATTCTATCAAAGAAACCATCGAAGCACTCGAATATCATGAAGTGAGTGCTCATTTTTTAATCGATAAAAATGGTAAAATTGTGCAATTAGTTGATGAAAATGATGTCGCTTTTCATGCTGGAGTAAGTTGTTGGAATGGTTTTGACGGTTTAAATATTAATTCTATCGGCATTGAATTTATAAACTCCGATCCATTTTCTAATAATTTTTCTCAGCAACAAATGCTTGCCGGCGTTGATTTGGCAAGTTATTTAATTAATAAATATAATATTCAAAACAGATATGTTTTGGGTCATTCCGATATCGCTTACAATTCAACGAGCGGTTTACTTAACCGCAAACAAGACCCTTCGCATTTATTCGATTGGGAAATTTTGGCAAAAAATAATATCGGATTATATCCAAAATTATTTTTAGATTCTATAGAGGAAAGCTTGATATTCGAGCTCGGAGACGAAAATTCACAACTCGAAAAAATAAAAAAAAATCTTAGAGAGTTTGGTTATAAAGTTATGAATATTAATGATGTTTTTGACGAAGAAATGCAGATGTTGGCGCGGGTTTTTAATCGCCATTATAACAATAAAATTGATTTACGAAGCCAAGATTTGTGGCTTCAAAGTTCAAATCAAATCCTCAAAGAATTGATGAAGTTGATATAGTCGTTTTTTATAATCATTCGCATATTTAGATTTTTAGTTGAATCGCATTAAATTTGCCTACGCAAATTTAGCTTTTAGTTGAATCGCATTAAATTTGCCTACGCAAATTTAGCTTTTAGTTGAATCGCATTAAATTTGCCTACGCAAATTTAGATTTTAGTTGAATCGCATTAAATTTGCCTACGCAAATTTAGATTTTAGTTGAATCGCTTCACGGCGATTAAATCGCCGTATCCGCGATGAGATTTGGGTTTTTTGGAATTTTTTTGTGGAGAAAGGCGCTTCGTCGCTTTTCTCAATCAAAATTTCATTTTGATTTCGAAGACGACTCGCCACTGGGACCGCGTCGCATTCGCTCCTTGTCCCGTTATTCGCTAAAAATAGCCGTTTAGGCTATTTTTTAAACGCGAATAACCTAAAAATAGCCGTTTAGGCTATTTTTTTAACGCAAATAACCCTCATAATTGACATTATGTAAACTTAAATTAAGGGGGTTAAGAGGGGCAAGATTTTGATAAAATATTTCCGAAATAATCATAGTTTTTCATATTGTTAAAATTTCAATTTTATGAATATTTTTTATTAAATTTAATCGATGTGGTTAATTTAATAATTCAATACCTAAAATATGAAAATTCATAAAAAAATGATTTTTAATATTATTTTAAAAACTTGGAAAATTTTAAGGATTTCTTGGTGGATAATAAATTTATTAACTTTTTAAGGATTTCTTCTTTGATTAAAAATATTTTTGACATTTAAGCTTTTGCAATGCTATTATAAATGTGGTTGATATATTTGCTTTAAAACAAATATTCTTTATGCCTCCGTGGCGGAATGGTAGACGCGATAGACTCAAAATCTATTGCCCTTTGCGGGTGTGTCAGTTCGAGTCTGACCGGAGGTACCAAATTATCACTCTATAATGCTTCTTAAATGAACATAAATATTTTGCAATCAACCACCCTTCCCTCCTTTATTTACAAGCATTTGAATAGATTAAAATAATTTCAATAGTAAAAAATTTTTTACGATATAGAGTTATTAGAGCCAAAATTAAACCAGCTTTAACCCTCAAATAAATGTTAAAAAAAATTCTTCTTAAATCGATTTTGCTCATGATAATACTATCTTCAGAGGGATTTTGTGTTGAATATAATATCGATAATTTATTAAAAATTGCCGAGGAAAATAGTGCTAATATTCAAGCATTTGATTTATTTGCCCAAAGTCAAAAATCTTTTGCCAACCAGCAAAAATATTGGACAAATCCGACAATTTCAGCGACAAAAACTAGCTCGCAAAATAGTTTTTCTCTCTCGCAAGAAATTCCTTATTTTAATAAACTAGAAAATAAATATAATATTGAAAATGCCGAATTTAAAATTCAAGAAAATCGTCGCAATTCCTTGATTTTAGAAGTTAAAGCACTTTCAAAAAAAGTCGTAATATCGAAGAATCTTGCATTTCTAGATTGCGACCAATTTTAATGACGGCTTTTGTCGCAAGTTTAGGATTTTTGCCGATGGCATTTTCGCGTGGAATTGGCGCTGAAGTTCAACAGCCAATTGCGATTACAGTAATTGGT
>JBIIBR010000061.1:0-7115 GCA_044239285.1 Rickettsiales bacterium
GATTTACCGAGTTTGATGAAAATGGCCTAAGACAAGCCAGCGGTTATGTATTTTATAATACCAGCCAGTGGACTTTACAGCGCCTTCATGATACAGCTACTAATAACCAACAAATTCTTCAGGCTAATTTCGAAGATTACTTAAACGGTTTTAGCAAAAATGTAAAAGAGATTATTGAAAAATTTGAACTCAAAATTAAAGTAAGGCATATGGCATCAAAAGATGTATTACTGAACGTCTTGGAAAAATTCACTTCGCCCTACATCAACCTTACGCCATTTGAAAAAAATGATCCCGACGGAAGAAAGCTTCCACCTTTGACCAATCTAGGAATGGGTTATGTATTTGAAGAATTGATCCGCAAATTCAACGAAGACAATAACGAAGAAGCCGGAGAGCATTTTACGCCTCGCGAAGTTATCGACTTAATGACGCACATTATTTTCGAACCGGTAAAAGACCGACTTCCTCCCGTGATGACAATTTACGACCCAGCTTGTGGTAGTGGTGGCATGCTTACGGAATCTCAAAATTTTATCAAAGATGAAGATGGCGAAATAAAAGCAACGGGTGACGTTTATCTATATGGCAAAGAAATAAACGACGAAACCTACGCTATCTGTAAATCAGACATGATGATAAAGGGAAACAACCCAGAAAATATTCGTGTTGGTTCCACACTTTCTACAGATGAATTTGCGGGCACAACTTTTGATTACATGCTTTCAAATCCACCTTATGGCAAATCATGGGTTAAGGATATTAAATACATTAAAGACGGAAAAGACATTATCGACCCGCGCTTTAAAATCAGGCTGAAAAACTATTGGGGTGTTGAAGAAGATGCAGACGCAACGCCTCGTTCATCTGATGGGCAATTGCTTTTCTTGATGGAAATGGTGAAGAAGATGAAATCACTTACACAAAGCCCAATGGGCTCTCGCATTGCCTCAGTTCATAATGGTAGCAGTTTATTTACTGGTGACGCTGGTGGAGGCGAAAGCAACATCCGCAGATACATTATTGAAAATGATTGGTTGGAAGCCATCGTGCAAATGCCCAATAATTTATTTTACAATACTGGCATTACTACTTACATCTGGATTTTAAGTAACAACAAAGCCGCCAACAGAACAGGCAAAGTGCAATTGATTGACGCCAGTTTGCTGTTTCGAAAACTCCGTAAAAACTTAGGAAATAAAAATTGTGAATTTGCGCCCGAACATATCCGCGAAATCGTGTCAGTATATGAAAAAATGCAAGCCGTCGACCGCGATGTTAATGCTGAAACCAAGGAAGAAAAAGGAATTGCTACCCAAATTTTTGATAATAAGGATTTTGGCTATTACAAAGTAACAATCGAGCGACCAAAAAGATTAAAATCTCAATTTACTAATGATCGCATTGCCGAGTTGCGTTTTGACAAAACCTTGCGCGAACCAATGATCTGGGCTTTTGAAACCTTTGGTGAAAAAGTTTATACCGACATTGCCAAGCACGAAAAAGAAATTGTTGATTGGTGCGAAAAAAACGAGCTTAACCTAAACACCAAGCAAATCAAAACTTTGACAAGCGAAGCTTTATGGAAAAAGCAGTTAGATTTATTAAATGTTGCAACCGAATTGATGCAAACCATTGGCAGTGTTGAATCTAGCGACTTTAATTTGTTTAAAGAAAAGGTGGATGAAGCATTAAAAGCTAAAAAAGCAAAACTCTCTTCTTCAGAAAAAAACGCTATTTTGAATGCGGTTAGTTGGTATGATGCCAGCGCTAAAAAAGTATTAAAAGGCACAACAAAACTAACGGGCGATAAGTTAGAAAAATTACTAAAGCACTTAGATTGCAAAGAAACTGAACTTGCCAATTACGGCTATTTTGCCACCGATAAAAAAGGCGAATACATAGAATATGAAACCGAAAGCGATTTGCGCGACAGTGAAAATGTGCCACTTAAAGAGAATATTCACGCCTATTTTTTACGCGAAGTAAGGCCTCATGTTAGCGAGGCTTGGATAAATTTAGACGCCACTAAAATTGGCTATGAAATCAGCTTTAACAAATATTTCTATCGCCACAAACCTTTGCGAGAAATTGAAGAAGTAAGTCGCGATATTTTAAAACTAGAAGAATTGAGCGATGGTTTGATTCGTGAAATTTTAAATCTTGTTTAATGGGAATGGCGATGAGTGAAATTAAAATTGAGAAATATTCTTCTTATAAAGATTCGGGAGTTGAATGGATTGAAGATGTTCCAACTCACTGGGAAGTAAAAAAATTCAAGCGGGTGTTTTATGAAATAAAAAAACGCAGCAGTTCTGAATTAAATTGCGGCTCAATTAGCTTTGGCAAAGTTGTATATAAGGATGATGAAAAGATACCTGAGTCAACTAAGAAATCTTATCAAGTTGTATTGAAAGGTGATTTTTTGGTTAACCCCCTCAATTTAAATTATGATCTTATCAGCCTTAGAATTGCTTTATCAGACATTGATGTAGTTGTTAGCTCAGGTTATATTGTTTTAAGCAATTCCGTTAAAGTTGATAAAACTTATTATAAGTATTTTTTGCATCGGTTTGATGTGGCTTTTATGAAGTTGTTGGGTTCGGGTGTAAGACAAACACTGAATTGGAATGACATTGCTAATTGTGATTTGATTTTTCCACCCATACTCGAACAAACCGCCATCGCCAACTTTCTCGATCGTAAAACGGTTTTGATTGATCAGGCGGTTGATATCAAACAAAAACAAATAGAGCTGCTGAAAGAACATAGGCAAATATTGATTCACAAAGCCGTAACCCGTGGCCTAAACGCAGGCGCAAAACTAAAAGACAGTGGCGTAGAATGGATTGGTCAAATACCTGAGGGTTGGGGGGTGAAGAGGTTAAAAGAATTTTGTAAAGCTTTTGGAAGAATCGGATTTAGAGGTTATACAACTTCAGATTTGGTTAGCGAAGGGGAAGGAGCAATTACAATCAGTCCATCGAACATCAAAGGTGAATTTATGACTTTTGAAAAATGCAGTTATTTAAGTTGGAATAAATACCATCAATCACCAGAAATTCAAATCTTTGAAGATGATATTTTGATGGTAAAAACGGGCTCCACATTCGGTAAAATAGGTATAGTTAAAAACCCGCCCCAAGAGGCGACAATTAATCCTCAATTGATTGTTTTGAAGGAAATCAAAATTAATTCTGATTATTTTTACACTCTCTTAAAAACGTCCATGGTTCAATATCAGGTACAAACCGAAGTTATCGGAAGTACAATACCAACAATTTCTGAAACAAAGATTCTCAATTTTAAAGTTGCGCTGCCTCAAAAGAGTGAAATTGAAGAAATTTTAAAATACATCGAAACCGCCACCGCCAAAATCGCCACCGCCATCTCATTCAAAGAGCAAGAAATCGAGAAACTAAAAGAATACAAATCAACCTTGATCAACAGTGCCGTAACGGGTAAAATAAAAGTAAGTAATTATGAGAAGTAAAACAAACGAACAGGCGCTTGAAGCCGCTATAGAAAAAAGCCTTACTGGAATTTGCCTTGAAGAGCTTAAGGAGCAAAATATTTCCCTACGAACTATAAATGAAAAGGCTAATTATCGCGCTGGCAACGGCTATTACATTGGCTTGTCCGAAGATTTTAACGCTCAATTTGCCATAGACGAACAACGCTTTTGGAATTTTTTACAAACCACTCAAAAAGATGAACTTGCCAAATTACAAAAACAAAGCGACTGGAAATTAAAAATTCTAGAACGGCTTGATCGCATGATTAAAAAATATGGCATTTTGCGCTTGTTTCGCAAAGGGTTAGATGTTGATGATGCGCATTTTACCTTGCTATATCCTTTGCCTTTGGCCAGCAGCAGCGAAGTGGTAAAAACTAATTTTGAAAATAACCAATTTAGCTCAACGCGCCAACTTTGCTATTCTCTCGTCAATAACAAAGAAGAAATAGACATGGTGCTTTTTGTGAATGGTTTGCCATTTGCCACCATGGAATTGAAGAATGCTTGGACGGGGCAAAACGCCAAAGTTCATGGTCAAAATCAATATAAATTCACCAGAGATATTACTCAGCCTTTATTAAATTTTGGTCGTTGTCTTGTGCATTTTGCCGTAGATACCGACGAGGTTTACATGACAACCAGATTAAGCGGAAAAGACACATTCTTTTTGCCGTTTAATTTAGGTCAGAAAGAGCCATTATTTGGCAAAGGAAATCCAGTTAATTTGTTTGGGCATAAAACCGCTTATTTATGGGAAGATATTTTTAGTCGAAACAGTGTTGCAAATATCATTCAGCATTTTGTTCGTTTTGACGGCAAAGACACCGATCCATTAAGCAAAAAAACTTTGTATTTTCCGCGTTATCACCAATTGGATGTGGTGCGCAAAATTATTGCCGACGCTAGTAAAAAAGGAGTTGGGCAAACTTATTTAATTCAACATTCCGCTGGTTCGGGCAAATCAAATTCTATCACTTGGGCAGCTTATCAATTAATAGAAACTTATCCTGAAAGTGATTCTGTTTCGGGGAGCAAAGGAATTTCTAATCCGCTGTTTGATTCGGTGATAGTTGTAACGGATAGAAGGTTGTTAGACAAGCAGCTGAGAGAAAATATTAAAGAATTTTCGGAAGTAAAAAATATTGTTGCGCCTGCTTATTCATCAAAGGAGCTAAAAGAAAGTTTAGAGAGTGGTAAAAAAATCATCATTACCACCATACAAAAATTTCCATTCATAGTTGATGGCATTGCCGATTTAAGCGATAAGCGCTTTGCCGTAATTATTGACGAAGCGCATAGCAGCCAAGGCGGAACAGCAGCTGGCAGAATGAATCAGGCGATGGGAAATTCTTTGGTAGAAAGTGATGAGGAAGAACAAGACGCTCAAGATAAAATTTTGGAAGCTATGCGTTCAAAAAAAATGCGTGGTAATGCTTCTTATTTGGCATTTACCGCCACTCCTAAAAACAATACTTTAGAGCGTTTTGGCGTGAAGCAAGCGGATGGCAAATTCAAGCCTTTTCACTTATATTCCATGAAGCAAGCCATTGAGGAAGGCTTTATTTTAGATGTGCTGGCAAATTATACGACTTACAAAAGTTATTACGAAATTGAAAAGTCGATACAGGAAAATCCTTTGTTTGATACTGTGAAGGCGCAAAAGAAATTGAGAACTTATGTTGAGCAGAACAAACAAACCATTGCTACCAAAGCAGAAATTATGCTCGACCACTTTATAGCAAAGTTGGTAAATACGAAAAAGTTAAAAGGAAAAGCAAAGGCAATTGTGGCTACGCAAAGCATAAAATCAGCCATCAACTATTATTCTGCACTTAAGAAGCTGTTGGAAGAAAGGGGTAATCCGTTCAAAATAGCCATAGCTTTTTCTGGGGTTAAAAAAATCAAAGGCATTGAATATACCGAAGACAGCATCAACGACTTTCCGGCAAATTTAGATAATGCAAAACCATCTGATCCGGGATATATTAGCGATAAAATAGCGCGCTATGTTGATAAGGATGAATATCGAATTTTAGTTGTAGCGAACAAATATCTAACTGGCTATGATCAGCCAAAACTAACCGCGATGTATGTTGATAAAAAACTTCAAGGCGTAATTGCTGTCCAAGCTTTATCGAGGCTGAATCGTTCATCTGACAAGTTGGGTAAAAAGACAGAAGATTTATTCGTTTTAGATTTTTACAACACAGTTGAAGATATAAAAAAATCTTTTGATCCATTTTACACAGCAACTTCATTAAGCGAAGCTACCGACATCAATGTGCTACACGAATTGAAATCAAATCTTGATGTTGTTGGTGTTTATGAGCTAAGCGAAGTAGAGGACTTCGTCGAGAAGTATTTCAAAAGAGTTGACGCTCAAGAGTTAAGTCCTCTTATTGATGCTGCGGCGGAAAGGTTTAATACTACCCTAGAATTGGAAGATAAGGAAAAGGCGGACTATAAAATAAAAGCAAAACACTTTGTAAAAATTTATGGTCAGATGGCTTCTATCATGCCTTATGAAGTGGTTGCTTGGGAAAAATTATTTTGGTTTTTAAAATTTTTAATTCCCAAACTTATCATTGTAGATAGCGAGAAAGATGCTCTAGACGGTTTACTAAATTCCGTTGATCTTTCAACATATGGATTAGAGAGAGTAAATTAGATTTGATAATCAAAAGCTTTAATGAGCGTTGGTTTCAGGGTTGGGAAGCTACGCCAGATGAACAACGCGCCAAATTTGTGAATCTTGCACAAAAGATGAAAGAACATAATGATTTTAAAGAAAAATATGCAAACAACACAGATGTTCAAAATAGAGAAATTGCTTTCAGTAAAATATTTGATGAAGTAATGGGTAAGCAGCGCAAAAATGAATTAGACCTTTATCGGTTAATTTCGCAAGACGAAGGCTTTAAAATAGCGATGCAGGATACTATTAAAAGGATGCTAAGGGCGTAGAAAAAAACAGAGCTTTAACTTCATACCAAATTCACCTGAAAATTAAAAATGAAGCCTTAGGTGTCATATCTCTCCCGCTTTATGGAAGAGCGGATTCTAGAAACTTAACGGTAGTTAAATTTCTAGAATCGTGAGGGGTCGGAAATACCAACATAATCAAAGCTCTTGAGTCAAAGGAAAAAATTTTAAAAAATAAATTTAGAATCAGGCGCAATTTTTTACAGGAGGCGTCTCTTGATTTTGTTACAATCTAAAAACCTTTGATGTTGTAGGTTTTCTGACCCCTCACGGCTCCAAAATCGCAACTAACGTTGCGATTTTATCGCCCGCTCTCCCTCAAGGGGAGAGCTGAAGCCCGAAAGCGTTGAGAGTATTTTTGTAAAATGAATAGATGCTAAATTTTGCTCAAAAATATCAATGAATTATTTTGGAATTATTTGGATTGAAATAGGATTAGGGAAAAAAGTAACCTGGTACCTTTTTTCTCGCTTAATGAAATTGATATTATGAAATTTATGCGGAAACTTTTTTCTTGGGAGGGATTACTCGAGCGAAGCTCGAGTTGCAAGTCGCCTATTTTTCTAAGCCAATAAATTGGCAAGAAAAATGAACGGCTTATTGTTGAAGCCATCTG
>JBIIBR010000064.1:0-6996 GCA_044239285.1 Rickettsiales bacterium
AGAATAAATTTTGACTTTTATTTTAAAAAAATATTTAATAATTCCCTAATTTTTTAACATTATTTTTTGTTCAACGTGCTAGATTTACCAATTTTTTTTAAAGCCATTTTACTTGGAATTATTGAAGGTTTGACCGAGTTCATTCCAGTTTCTTCAACTGCGCATCTCATTATTTTTTCGCAAATTTTAAATTTTGATTCGATAAAAAATAATGTTTTTGAAATCGCCATTCAAATTGGCGGAATTTCGGCGATTGCAGTTATTTATTTTAAAAAGCTCAATAATATTTTACTTAAATTTTACGATAAAAATAATCAAAAATTTGTCGATAATCTTGCCCTCGCCTTCATTCCTGCGGTCGCAATTGGCTTGCTTGCACATGATTTTATAAAAAAATATTTATTTTCAAATTTAGTAATTGCATTTTCTTTAATCATTGGTGGTGTTGTTATAATTTTAGTTGAAAAATTTCATAAAAAATTCACCGTAAAAAAAATTGAAGATATTAAAAAGCCCACAGCTCTTGCGATTGGTTTTTTTCAATGCTTAGCGATGATTCCCGGCGTTTCGCGTTCGGGTGCAACAATCATGGGAGCGATGCTTTTTGGCGTTGAGCGCAAAGTCGCCACCGAATTTTCATTTTTCTTAGCGATTCCAACCATTGGTTCGGCCTGCCTTTATGACATTTATAAAAATTTTTCCACTTTGTCTTTTGATGATTTAGGATTAATTTTAGTCGGCGTTATTTCGTCATTTATATCATCGCTGATAGTTATAAAATGGCTCTTGAAATTCATTGGCACTCATAGCTTCACAGGCTTTGGCTATTATCGAATTGCTATCGGAATTTTAATTTTATTTTTCTCTTTATAAAATATGACTACCACAAAAATTGAAGAAGAAAGTTCAAAAAAATACGCCATCAGATTTGGGCTCGGAGCCATTAAGGCTGTTGGCTTTAACATGATTGAAGAAGCCTTAAAAGAGCGTGAAAATGATGGCAAATTCAAAAATATTTATGATTTTTCACAAAGAGTTGATCCAAAATCAATTAATAAAAAATCGATTGAAGCCCTTGCCAAATCAGGCTCCTTCGACTCTTTAAATATAAATCGTCGTCAAATTTCCGAATCATTCGATGTTTTGTCGGCATATGCCAATGAAGCAAAAGAAGAGGCAAATTCTAACCAAATGAATTTGTTCGGAGGCATTACCGAAGAAAGCTCGCGACCACCTTTAAAATCAGTTGTTGATTGGAATAAAAAACAAAAACTAAATTGTGAATTTGAGGCTTTTGGATTTTTTTTAAATGAACATCCAATTGATAATCGAGTTAGTGATTTAAAGCTTCGAGGCGTCATTTTTTCACCAAAAATCGAAGAAGATGTTCTTGAAGATAACACTATGATAAAAATGGCGGGAGTGGTGGCATCAAGCAAGCACCGTTCAGGTCCGCGTGGCAGATTTGCCTATCTTAATATTTCTGATCCATTTGGTATTTATGAGGCAACGATTTTTGACGAGGCTTTAATCACCGCCAATCGCGATTTACTCCAAGATGGCAGTGAAATTGTGGTTGAATGCTTGATTAGAAAAGATGATGGGGGCACTCGTATCATGGTTAAAGGAGTTTTTCGCGTCGATGATTTTATTAAAGATACCAATCCAGCGCAAAAAGAATTTGAAGATATTAAAAAAATTGCGGTGCGAAAATTTAATCCAAATTTTCAAAAAAATTCTAACTTTAAAAATGAAACTCCAAAAACTTCAAATCAATCAAATTCTTTTGAAAAAAAATCATCATCAGAAAATGCAGAAGCAGTAAAAATTGATCGAAAAATATCGCAAATTGAAATTAAAGTTAATGATGAAAAAGCCCTTTTGCCGCTTAGAACCGTGCTCTCACAAAAAATTTCTAATAATGTTGAAGATGCAAAAATAATTTTAATTGCCAATCGCGATAATCAAGAAATTAAAATTGCGCTCGCCTCCAATTTTAAAATCGCCGAAATTGATATTTTTCGTTTAAAAAATTTGCATAAAGATTTAATAATTAAATCGATTAATTAATTTTTTAATTTCCAAAATTTTGATTTAATTATTGAACATAAAGTGAAAAACATCGCCATCTTGTGTGATGTAATCCCTGCCCTCGTCCCTTAATTTACCAGCATTCTTGGCGCCATCTTCGCCGTTAAATGCGATATAATCTTGATAAGCAATTGTGCGCGCACGAATAAAGCCTTTTTCAAAATCAGTGTGAATTTCGCCCGCTGCCTTAGGTGCGCTCGAGCCTTTTTTAAGCATCCAAGCGTGGCATTCTTTAGGACCAACCGTGAAAAATGAAATTAAATTTAGCAAAGAAAATGAATTGCGAATTATTTGCGACAAGCCTGTTTCTTTAAGTCCGATTGATTCCAAATATTCCTTTTTTTCATCTTCAGTTTCAAGCGATGCGACTTCGGATTCAACTTGAGCGCAAATTTTTAAAACTTGATAATTATTTTTCTTACAAAACTCTTCAACATCTTGAGAATGCTTATTTCCTGTCAATTCATTTTCTTTCAAATTGCACACAAAAAGTTGTGGTTTTGAAGTAATTAATTGTAAATTTTTAAGAATTTTTTCTTCATCTTGATCTTTGATTTGCGTGAGTCGCGCCGGTTTGCCATCTTTTAAAACTTCCAAAACTTTTTTTGCCATTTCAATAATTTGCGATGCATCTTTTTCGGTTTTTAATTTTTTTTCTAAATTCGGCAATCTTTTTTCGAGACTTTCGAGATCGGCGATGATGAGTTCGAGCTGAATTAATTCAATATCGCGAAGCGGATCAACCGAATTTTCGACATGCGTAATATTTTCATCTTCAAAGCAACGCACAACGTTAATAATGGCGTCAACTTCACGAATATGCGATAAAAATTGATTGCCCAAACCCTCGCCTTTACTGGCTCCACGCACTAATCCGGCAATATCAACAAACTCAATTTGAACTGGAATTATTTGCGCCGATCCGGCGATTTTAGCGAGCTTTTCCAGGCGTTCATCGGGCACATTTACCTTGCCAATATTTGGTTCGATTGTGCAAAAGGGATAATTGGCGGCTTGAGCCGAAGCGGTTTGCGTAAGAGCGTTAAATAAAGTTGATTTTCCAACATTGGGCAAGCCAACAATTCCACATTTTAATGACATATTTTTTCTATTTTGGTTTTTAAATTTTAATAATGAAAATTTGTTTTGAGTTTAAAATAATTTAAGTTAAAAAGTTAATATATTTTTCTTAAATTAAAAACATTTTATGCTTCGTTACTTTTTTATTTTATGCCTTTTATTTGCTTTGCCAAGTTGTTTATTTACCAAAAAAATAACTATTAAAAGTTCCGAAGCCCTGCGTTTAGACGAGCAAGATTTTCAAAATCTTGAAGGCTGGAACGAAGATGATCATAAATTAGCGCTTCAAACTTTTTTACATTCTTGCCGAAAATTTAGCAAAATGCCACAAAATTCCCCGTTAAATGGCAAGCTTTTGGGAATTACTGCCGGAGACTTTCGCGATGTTTGCGAAATCGGTGAAGTGGTTAAACAAATGAGTGCCAAACAAACCAAAAACTTTTTCGAAAATTGGTTTAAATTATTTTTAATTGAATCGAAATCTGGTGATGAAGATGGCTTGTTCACCGGCTATTATGAAGCTTCTTTGCGTGGTAGCTTTATTAAAAATGATAAATATAAATTTCCAGTTTACGCCAAACCCAAAGAGGCAAATTTTGATCCGAATTTAACGCGCAAAGATATTGAAAATGGAGCGCTGGCATCGCAAAAACTGGAAATAATTTATGTTGATGATGCAGTTGATTTATTTTTCATGCATATTCAAGGTTCGGGTCGCGTAATTTTGCCAAATGGCAATGAAATTAGGCTTGCCTACGCTGGCAAAAATCAACATCCATTCAATGCAATTTCTAATGAAATGTTTGAACAAGAATTGATTACCAAAGAAGAATATAATTCCAAAGGCGTTCGCAATTGGCTTAAAAATAATCCAGAAAAAGCCACCGAAATCATGAATCTAAACAATTCATTTACCTTCTTTAGAATTTTTGATAGCGAATATGTGGTCGGAGCTCAGGGAGTTCCTTTAACTTCGGAGCGTTCGCTAGCGGTTGATAACGAAATCATCCCTTTTGGAGCGCCTTTATGGGTGCAAACTAAACTAAAAAATTCTGATAAAAAAGAGCCATTTCATAAATTAATGATCGCTCAAGATACGGGTTCGGCGATTAAAGGAGCGGTGCGTGGTGACATATTTTTTGGTTATGGCAATGAAGCTGAAGACAAGGCTTTTACCATGGCTTCAAAGGGGAAATATTATGTTCTATTGCCGATAAATTTTATTGACAAAATGCTCGGAAGATAATTTTTTACAAAAATTCTAACATTTTTTTCACGATAAAATTATCGTTTCGATAAAAATATTTTTGCGCCTCATCGATATTTTTTAAAATTTTTTCCAATTGATAAATATCATCAAAAGCGTTGCCATAAATTGTCGAATAATTATTTTTCTTTTGGCTTAAACCAAATGCCAGAGCGTTTAAAATGGCGCTTAAAGAAAGGTAAATATCAGCTTCAGAGGACGCAATTCGATATTCTAGACGTTTAGAATTTGGTGATTCAGTTGATTTACAAACCCTTATGGCGCAACTTCTATTATCGCCACCAAAGCTTAGGTTAACTGGTGCGGTATATTTTTTAAGATGAAAAAGTTTGCGATTTAAATCGATGTCAAAACGCCGATAATCTTGCAATTTCGGCGCCAAAATTAACATCATAAAGTGAGATGAGTCTAGGAGTCCGCTGGCACAATGTTCAATTAAATTATCGTTAAAAATGTTGTGATTTTTTTCGTCGTGAAGCGAAATATTAAATTGCAAAGCGCTTCCGCAATCATCTTTAAAGGGCTTACTCTCAAAGCATGCGACACAATTTTTTTGATTAGCAAAATAGTGAATTTTATTTTTTATATTTTCAATTTCTTTTGCTAAATTTAATAAATTATCGGTGAAATTTGTGGTAATTTCAATCTGCCCTTCGCCCTGCTCTCTCTTACCTTGAATCGTTTTACAAAATTCGTCAATTATTTTATTATCAAAAATTTTATTATTATTTTTATCAAGTAAAAAAAACTCCAATTCGCAACCAATTTTTAAGTGATGCGAATCGGAGTTTTTTGATAAAATTTTTAAAAAATTTTGATGAGATTTTTCTAAAATTTTATGCTTATTTAAGTAAAAATTTTCAAGCATTTATAAATTTTTAGTGATCCATTCAGTTAGTGAAGCTCTAGGTAGCGCCCCAACTTTGCTATCAACTAATTTTCCGTCTTTAAAAATCATTAATGATGGGATTCCGCGCACTCCAAATTTTGAAGGAGTTTCAGGATTATCATCAACGTTACATTTGTAAACTTCAATTTTTCCATCGAGTTCTTTGGCGATTTCGTCGATAATTGGAGAAAGTTGACGGCACGGTCCGCACCAAGGCGCCCAGAAGTCAACTAGAACTGGAATTTTTGCATTCAAAACTTCGGAATTAAATGTGTTATCGGTAGTTTCTTTGGTCATAAAATTGATTTATTAAAGTTAGATTAAAGTTAATTAATTTAGAATTATAGACCTTAAAAAAAAATCTTAAACAAGAATTTATAAATTTTTGAAAGTAAAATTTAAATTAAAGGTTTTTTGCGGTTTTTTTAAATCACTTTGGTTGTTTTCGATTACCGAAAAACTGAAATCGCCACAACATCCCTCTCTTACAATCTCAGCGCCTCTTCTAATATTTCTTTTCTGTACAAAATCGCGTATTGCTAAAATTTTTACCTTCCATTTATAGGGCAGTTCGATTGAAGAGGAAATGGTTGCTTGCTCTTTTCTGTTCGGCGATGTTAATGTTTTTCTGATCAATAAATAATCGCCATTTAAATTAAATTTTTTGTAATTAAAGCCTGCAACAACTTGGTTTATATCGTTGCGATAACTTGCTTGATCAAGCTGAAATGAATAAGACATGTAAAAATATTTTTTACCTTTGTAAGATGCGATACCGACGATATTTGATTTATTATTATCAGCGAATCCTCGAATATCAATATCTTGTTTTTTGTTTTTAATTATAAAAGCTTGACCAATCGTAAGATCAAAATCTCCAAGACTATTGAAAAAAGAAGATTTAAGACCGTAACTTACTCTTTTTCCAGCTTCATTGCGATCAAATCCAGAAATTCTGTCATTGATAAATAAATTACTAAAAGTTAACTCTGAATCAACTGAATCTTCGAGCGGAAGCAGAGAATTTTTAGTTTTAAAATCACTCATAACAAAATTTACAATCGGCTCAAGGGTTAAAGTGTTTTTCTTAGATTTATTGCGAATTGGCAAACGCCAGTTAAAAGAAATTTCTGACTTTAAATTTGATTGATTGGCTTTGAATATTCTAGAATCCGAAATTCGCAAATCCTTGTCGTTAAGCGAATATAAATCGCCCTGAAATTTGGTTGAAAATTCAAACAAATTGCCTTTTAAATTGAATGGAATTTTAAATTGAGGAGTAAGTGATCCGCGTCGATATTGCAAACCTTCCGAACGAGTTATGGTGGTAAAATTACTGTCTAAAATCAATTTTTCTTTAAAGAAAAGTGGCTTAGTTTCGAAATGAGAACTAATCGAAGGCAAAATGAAGGCGGAATTTTTTTCCGCAGAGGCATTTTCCAACTCTTGAAAACGAATAGATTTAACGCCAAAATAATTTCTTTTATAAATATAATCAAAGTTGATTTTGCTTGCGGTATAAGCCAAATAATTAAAGTGATAATCGCGAAGATAATTTCTATCGGCAACGGTTTGTATCGAAAAATCTGAGCCAAAATCTTTATTAAAATCAAAATTTCCTTTGCCATCAAATGTCCATCTAATATTTTTTTTACTTCGAGTCACTACG
>JBIIBR010000065.1:0-6964 GCA_044239285.1 Rickettsiales bacterium
TGTCCGAAAGTTTTAAAAAAGAAGCTGAGGAGGAATTTATTAAAATAAATAAGTGGAGATATTTTTTAATAGAAACTTCCTTTCCCTTGTTGATCGGTATTTTTGCGGTCTTTGTGCTCGTCTTGTAAAATAATTCTTAAACGCAATTTGTAATCAATTCTCCCGCTATGGGTTACATATCTAGATTTTACAAAAATACTCCCACAACATGAGGGCTGTAGCTCCCCCCTTGAGGGCTTACACCCCTACATTTTATAAATAAACTCATCAAACTTTCGGTGCCATAGCTCTCCCCTTGAGGGAGAGCGGGCGAACGATTGCAACGTTAGTTGCAAATCGGGAGCCGTGAGGGGTCAAAAAAGCTAAGATTATTATTGGTCTAAAGCCGAAGTAGAAATTAAATAAAAATAATTTTTTAATAAAAGACAATTTCTTGATTTTAAAATAAAAAATATTTTCTCTCATACAAAATATCTTTGCCCCTCACCCTAACCCTCTCCCCACAAGTGGGGAGAGGGGATAAGGGCGATGATTTTTTTCGCTAAAAACGAAATTAAAAGAATTTTAAAATTTAAATTAATCTCAATCATTAAAATAAAAAATCTAAATAATTTTTAAAAAAATATCACAATTTTTTTCCTTGGAGCAAAAGAGAAATTCCTTCCAATCCCCTCTCCCCGCATGCGGGGCTTACAACCCTTCACTTAAAGAAAACACTTACAACGCTTACGGGCTCTAGCTCCCCCCCTGAGGGGGAGCGGATTCTAGAAACTTAACGGTAGTTAAGTTTCTAGAATCGTGGGGGGTCAGAAAACCTACAACGACAAAGGTTTTTAGATTATGTAAAAAGTTGAAATGAAAAAATTCCAAAAATGAAGATTTCTTGATTTTGTTTTTAATCGACAATTTTTCCAAATTTTTAATTAAAAATCGGTGATTTTTTAAGATAATTTTGTAATTTTAAGGTGATTTTATAAGAAAAAATATGAGATTTTTTAAATTTAAAAACAAAATCAAGAAATCTTCATTTTTGGAATTTTTTTTGATTTAATTATTTTTATAATCTCAAACCCGTTGATGCTATAGCTTTCTGACCCCCCACGGCTAAAAGTTTTAACTACCGTTAAAACATTTTAGCCTGCTCCCCCTCAAGGGGGGAGCTACAGCCCGTTAGCTTGATGAGTTTTTTTTTAAAATGTAGGTTTATAAGAGAGGGTTAGGGTGAGGGGTTATTTTATTTTAAAGGAAAAGGTACCAGGTTACTTTTTTCTCTAATTACTAGAAACCAACATCCAAATAGTTTTTTCGTGAGATTTTGCACGTTGGATAAAAATATCGGCACTTGATTCATCACCTTCGCTTTGTGCGGTTTTGATGGCTTTGTGCAAATTTTTAACCAAATTTTCATGGTCAGCAATTAAATCTTTAACCATTTCTTTGGCAGAAAAATCTTTATTAGCATTTTTTAATTCGCTATGTTTTTTGAAATTTTCAAAAGAACCATCAACTTTAGAGCCCAAAGCGCGAATACGTTCGGCAACTTCATCAATTGCAGTAAATAATTCTTCATATTGAATTTGAAATGATTCGTGAAGTGATCTGAAATTTTCACCGACCACATTCCAATGATAATTATGCGTTTTTAACATGAGCAAGTAAGATCCGGCTAAAATATTTTCTAAAGCTTCTAAGGTTTGATGATTTTTCATAATTTTGTAATTTGAATTTATTTTTTTGTTAACTTAATAAAAATATTTCATTATTTCCTTTATTTGCAAGCTTTTTCTTAATTAAAAAATTTTCATATTTTTTATTGTTAAAAAAAGACTTGATTTAAAAAAATTATTTGCAAAATTATTAAGTTTTTCTTAATAAGTATAATATATCATTCTAATCAACTTAATAAGTTTTTCTTATGAACCTAAGAGATTTAAAATATATTGTTGAAGTGGCGCGTGAAAAGAATTTTGCAAGAGCTTCGGCAAAGGTTTTCGTAAGTCAGCCGGCACTTAGTATGCAAATTAAAAAACTTGAAGAAACGCTCGGCGTTGAAATTTTTGAACGCGATAAGCAAAATTTTTTAATCACTCCCGTCGGCGCTGAAATTATTAAAAAAGCCGAAATTATTTTGCAAGAAAGCGAAGAAATTAGGATGATTGCCAAAAATTCTAAAGATCCGCATAAGGGAGAAATCAGGATTGGAGCCTTTCCGACCGTGGCTTCATATTTTTTGCCAAACTTTATCAAAAATATTCACAAAAAATTTCCGCATTTAAAAATTTTTTTAATCGAAGCTAAAAGTGATGAATTAATTACTAAATTAAAAAGTGGAGAACTTGATTTGTGTCTTCTCGCCATGCCGATTGCCGACGATAATTTGATTGGTGAAAAAATTTTTAGTGAGAAATTTTTATTGGCAACGCCAAAAGGTCATCCATTTTCGAAAAAATCAAAAATTCAAATTAAAGAATTGAAAAAACAAGAATTAATGCTTCTTGAAGACGGGCATTGTATGCGTGATCAAGCTTTGGAAATTTGTTCGATGGTTAAGGCTTTTGAAAATCAAGATTTTAGAGCGACGAGCCTTGAAACCTTGCGTCAGATGGTGGCGAACGGCACCGGAATTACGCTTATTCCCGAAATTGCGGTGCGAAGTGATGATAAAATTGCTTATGTAAAAATTTTTAACGCACCTTTCCGCACCATTGGGATTTATTATCGCAAATCATCGGTGCAAAAAAATTTAATCAAAGAAATTATCAAATTGGCGAAGTGAATTTTTCTAAAATATTAAATTTAAGACAAAGAAATATTAAATTTTTTCGATAAATATTTTTCGACGTCGATTCTTTCTCTATCAGTTAATTCTCTCGAAAAAATTATGATTTCGCCGATATCGCCATTGAAGTGATGAGGGTTTTGTCTGCTAAATTCGGTGACGCCAATATATCCAGAAAAATTGCTCAAAGTTGTTAAATTGCTTGATGATTTATCGGGAGCACTTCCGCCATTAAGCCAATATTTTTTGCCGTTGGTTGAGCTTAAAATAAAACTGTGAATACGTGGAATTATTTCGCTAGTTTTAAAGCTATTTACGGTGTGATCGAAAAAATTAGCATCAAGTACTCCATATTGCCCAACTCTTATTGTGGAGGATGTAGAATAGCCTAGGTGAAATACACCATTGCCACCACCGATAAAATATTTGTTGGTTCCCGCCGATCTTCTTTGTTCAACTGCAAAAATTGTAAAATTTCCACCATTCATATAAGTTGAATTAAAGGGAAAATTATCGTTAGATCCATCAAATTGAACAGCTGGTAACGAATTGTCGAAGGCTTGTAAAATATATTTAGGTTTTTGATCGGTGGTTGATTGCGAAACTGATTTTTTAAAATTGCTTTGATTGTTGATATCAAGCCAAGTTGAAATGTTCGAATTGTGAATTTTTTCTGAGGGAATAAAACTTTCGTCGAGAGAGGTTTCGAGCCACAATTCTAAATCGGGAATTCGATTAACACGAGAGTTTTTGGTAAGGGTGCGAGCAGTTGATAATTTAGCATCTTGATATAAATCAATCCCTTGCGAAATCCCAGCAATCAACATTCCGATGATTAAAATAACAACCGAGATTTCGATTAAAGAAAAAGCTAATTTTTGATTTTCAGAATTTTTCTTCATGAATTTTATTAAACTCCCGTAGAGCCAAAGCCACTTGAACCGCGAACAGTTTCGTCAAGATTTTCGACTGCGATAATTTCAGCTTGTTCATATTTGGCGATAATCATTTGAGCGATGCGCATGCCTCGCGACACAATAAAATCAAGCTTCGAATGATTAATCAAAATCACGCAAATTTCACCGCGATAATCGGAATCGATGGTACCGGGAGTGTTTAAAACGGTGATGCCGTTTTTTAAAGCTAAGCCCGAGCGGGGGCGAATTTGTGCCTCAAAACCTTTTTCCAAAGCGATGGCGATGCCGGTTTTGATTAATTTAATTTCGCCGGATTTTATGATAATATCTTCATCGATCGAAGCGGTTAAATCCATGCCAGCACTGCCTGCAGTCTCATATTTCGGCAAAGTTAATTCGCGAAAATTTTCAAGTTTTTTTATTTTTAAGATCGTCATTTGGAGATTTTTAAAATTAATAAATTTCAAGTTGATAAATTTACAAACCTTAAGTAAAATTAACAGAAATATTTCAAAATTTATTATCTAAACTGAAAATGTCTGAAATAAAAAACAATGATAATCCAAAAGATGAATCGCGTCGCAATTTAATTAAAAATGCGGCTTACGCCACTGCCGGAGTTGGTGCGGTGTGTGCGATTTTACCTTTCGTCGATAGTATGAATCCGTCAAAAGATGTGCAAGCTTTGGCTTCGGTTGAAGTTGATATTTCCAATATCAAAGTTGGCGAAGAAAAAAAAGTAATGTGGCGAGGCAAGCCAGTCTTCATTAAAAGACGCACTTCACAAGAAATTGAAGAAGCTCAAAAAGTTGAACTTTCCGAATTAAAAGATCCACAACTTGATTCCGATCGAGTCAAGGTTGGCAAGGAAGAATGGCTTATTACGATTGGAATTTGTACGCATTTGGGTTGTGTTCCAATTGGCGGGCAGGGTGAATATAAGGGTTGGTTTTGCCCGTGTCACGGTTCGCAATATGACACTTCTGGACGCATTCGCAAAGGTCCGGCGCCAAAAAATCTTGAAATTCCGCCTTACGAATTCATTAATGAAAAAACAATTAAAATTGGATAAAAATGTCTTCAAATGAAAATCATAAAAACATCAAGAATCCTACAACCCCAAAGGAAGAGCTTGAGGTTTTTCATAGTATTCACAATGATTTTGATCAATCAATTACTGAAAAATCTAAAATTGCGGGTTGGATCAATGACCGCTTGCCAATCGTGGCATCGCTTGAAAATACTTTAAAAAGACATCCTTATCCAAAAAATTTGAGTTATTGGTGGAATTTTGGTTCGATTGCTGGAATTTGTTTAGTGATCCAAATTTTGAGTGGTTTATTCTTAGCGATGCATTACGTCCCTAATACCAAATTTGCTTTTGATTCGGTCGAGCACATAATGCGCGATGTTAATTATGGTTGGTTAATTCGTTACATTCACGCCGTTGGCGCCTCAATGTTTTTCGTCGCACTTTATGCCCACATGATTCGCAGTCTTTATTATGGATCTTATAAACCACCAAGAGAAATTTTGTGGTGGGTTGGTATAATCATTTTCTTGCTTACAATGGCAACGGCTTTCATGGGTTATGTTTTGCCGTGGGGACAAATGAGTTTTTGGGGAGCGACGGTAATTACTAATTTATTTTCGGCGATTCCAATCGTCGGTGAGTCAATCGTGCAATGGCTGTGGGGCGGTTTCTCGGTCGATAATCCAACTTTAAATCGTTTTTTTGTTTTACATTTCTTGATGCCATTTTTAATTGTTGGTATTGTGTTGCTTCACTTAGTTGCTCTTAGCACTACAGGCTCAAACAATCCGAGCGGAGTGCCAATGAAATCGAAAAAAGATTCAATTTCTTTTCATCCATATTTTACTATCAAAGATATGGTTGGCTTCGTAGTATTTTTCATAATTTTCGGTTATTTTTTATTCTTTTATCCAAACTCTTTAGGGCATCCTGATAATTACATTCCAGCCAATCCACTCGTTACTCCAGCTCATATTGTTCCCGAATGGTATTTCTTGCCATTTTATGCAATTTTGCGCGCCGTTCCCGATAAACTCGGCGGAGTTTTGATGATGTTTGGAGCCATAATTTTATTATTCTTTTTACCTTATCTCGATAAAAGTAAAGTGCGTTCGGGAGCTTATCGTCCAGCGTTCCAAAAGTTTTTTTACGTTTTTGTAATTAATTTTGTATTTTTGGGTTGGCTCGGAAAATCGCCGGCGGATGGTTGGTATGTATGGGCTTCACGTTTGTCAACCATGTATTATTACGCTTATTTCTTGTTAGTTTTGCCGATGTTGCCAAAGTTTGAAAAAACCTTGCCAGTGCCTGAATCGATTGACGAGCATTACAAAAGCAAACATAAACATTAAGAATTTAATATTATAAAAATGAAGAAATATTTTTTAGTTTTATTATTATTGCCAAGCTTTGCTTTCGCAAATGCCAATGTCGATCCGACCATCGACGAATCAAAAATCACGACAGCACTTCATCCCAAAGAAATGAAATGGGAATTTGACGGCTTTTTTGGACGCTTTGATCGCGCTTCAATTCAGCGTGGTTATCAAGTTTATAAAGAAGTTTGTTCGGCGTGTCACGGCATGAAATTAATGTCATATCGCAATCTTCAAGATATTGGTTTTTCTGAAGCCGAAGTTAAAAATATCGCCTCCGAATATTTAGTAACCGATGGTCCGAATGATGATGGCGAAATGTTTGAGCGTGCAGGTTTGCCTTCCGATAAATTAGTTGGTCCTTACGCTAATGAACAAGCGGCGCGATCAGCCAATGGTGGTGCTTATCCACCTGATTTATCCTTGATTATCAAGGCTCGCCATGATGGTCCAAACTATGTTTATTCATTGTTAAATGGTTATAAAGACGCGCCGGAAGGTTTTGAAATGGCGGTTGGTAAAAATTATAATCCATATTTTGAAGGTCGACAAATCGCCATGCCGTCGCCAATTAATGATGACGGGCAAGTTGAATATAAGGACGGCACGATTGCCACCAAAGAACAAATGACAATCGACGTCGTTAATTTCTTGCAATATGCTTCCGAACCAGAAACCGAACATCGAAAAAAAATGGGCGTTCGCACCATGATTTTCCTCGGGATTCTCTTCGGATTATTACTTTCCGCAAAAAGAGCAATTTGGAAAAATGTTAAATAATTTTTAAATTTATGACTTTTATTTTTAATCAAGAAAATCAACAAAAAGTTCAAGAAATTTTGGCAAAATATCCGCCTGA
>JBIIBR010000066.1:0-6918 GCA_044239285.1 Rickettsiales bacterium
CTCACGCAGTGCGGATTTCTCTGCTTCCAAAGCCTCACGATATTTTTTATTTTTCTTGATAAAATCATTATAATAATTGATGGCTTTATCGACCATTTGCGCAAGAAGTGGCGAATTTTCGGGCGTTAATCCCGCTTGATATTTAGAAATAAAACCCCACAAAACCGCGTCATTCTCGGGATTGCAAGCACTCGCCAAATTGAGCAATAATGAATAACTTAAATTAAAATTGATAGTCGGTAAATTGCCATTATGAATGTGGAATGCTGGATTATCAAGCTTCAAAGCCTCATCTTGCGTCGCAAAATTTTGCACGAAAGTTAAATATTCATCCATCGCTTTTGGAATTACATCGAAATAAAGGCGTTTGGCGGTTTTAGGTTTTTGATACATGAAGAGCGACAGCGACTGCGCCGGTGCATATTTCAACCAATCTTCAACCGCAATACCATTGCCTTTTGATTTGGAAATTTTTTCACCCGTGTCGGATAAAAACATTTCGTAAGTAAAATTGACTGGTGCAACTCCGCCAAGGATTTCACAGACTCGGCGATAAATTTTTTCATTCGGCTGATGATCTTTGCCGTAAATTTCATAATCGACTCCGAGGCTGTTCCATCTGGCTCCGAAATCAATTTTCCATTGTAATTTGCAACCGCCTTTGGTGACGGAAATTTCTTTTTCTTGACCATTTGGCGCAATATAAATCACCGTTCCTTTCTTTTTATCAATCGCCTTGACGCCTTTATCGACAACGATTCCCGACTCAACATCAATCGGCATAAAAGGCGAATAAGTTTCTTGTCTTTCCTGTCCAAGCGTTGGAATCATTAGCTCCATCAACTCTTCATATTTTTCTAAAACTTTTAACATGGTGGCGTCGAAAGCTCCGCTTTGATATTTTTCGGTCGCCGAAATAAATTCATATTCAAAACCAAAAGAGTCGAGAAAGCTACGCAATCGAGCATTCATGTGATGTCCATAAGATTGATGAGTGCCAAATGGATCGGGCACCGAAGTTAATGGTTTGCCTAAATTTGCGCGCACCATTTCTTGATTAGGAACGTTGTCGGGCACTTTGCGTAAGCCATCAATATCGTCGGAAACGCAAAACATTTTGGTTGGAATTTCGGGCGCGATCAACGAAAAAGCATGACGCACAAATGCCGTTCTAACCACTTCGCCAAAGGTTCCAATATGTGGCAAGCCCGATGGACCATAACCGGTTTCAAACAAAACATAACCTTTGCTCGGAGTTTTTCCTTGAATTTTTTCGTAAATGCGACGGGCTTCTTCAAAAGGCCACGCCTTAGAATTTAAATAAGATTGATGCGAAATATTGCTCATGATTTTAAGATTAAATCTTGGTTAAAATTAAATTTTTAAAAAAAATTTTACCAATATCATCAACAACCGCAAGATTTATTTCGGGATTAAATTTAATAAAATTAGCAATTTTTTTTAAGAAATTACACAAGAATTATTTTTATTTAAACCTTTTCCTTGTAGCCTTGAACATTCTTTTACCTCTTTCAAAAACAACGGCGATGGCTTCATATTTTTGTCTGAAGCCATATATCCCAAAACATCATTAATATTTTTTAATTCAATTCTATTAACCTCAAAATCAATTAAATTTTTAAATCTTTTTGGATCTAGTAATTGCAAATTTTTTATAATTATTTCAAGATTTTCATACTCGGGATTTTCTTCAATTTCCTTTTTTACTAACTCAATGCTTCGACTATTGGCGCTCAAAAATTCGCTAATTTTTTCATCAACCTCATCTTTATTCTTCACAAATGTTCTAATATTTACAAAATTTCTAAATTTTTCGGCGCAAAATTCATCAATAATTAATGCCAGATTTTCATATTCTTGTTTTCCAAAAAAGCACATCAAAAATTCCTGATTTTCCTTAAAATTACCATATAAACTTTTAATAAAATTTACATAAGTAATATTAGATTTTTCTGAAGGATTAATGGTAATTTCACAAAATTTTGAATAAGCAAAAACATCGATTACGTCGTAAAATAATCTCTCAAATGAATCATCGACTTTTTGATGGGAGCTTGTTTTATTAGCCTCTTCCGCTGAATCAACTTTTTTTTTATTGGCTTTGGCAATTTCAACTGTTTTCATAATTTTTAATTTTTTTACAATCTCAATGTAAAAAAATTTAAAATCTAGTTTTGGGTATAATTTAAAATTATAAAATTAATATTTGTATTATAAATCTACAATTAATAAATTATTTTTGGTTTTATTTATTTTGAAAGAATAAATATTGCCTTTTAGCAATTCATTTTTTTTAGCAGAAATTATTTCAACGTCTAAAAAATTTCTAGTTTTTCCTAAATTATTTTTTTCTAACAAAACTTCAAATTCTTTGCCAATTTGCTTTTGTAAATATTTTTGCAGTTGCGAAGAACCCGCTTCACGAAGAATTTTAGCACGTTCTTTGATAATTTTTTGCTCAAGTTGAGGCATCTTCGAGGCTGGCGTCCCTTCACGCGAAGAGTAGGGGAAAATATGCGTAAAAATTAAATCAGCTTCAGAAATTAGTGATAAAGAATTTTGAAACATCGCCTCATTTTCGGTAGGAAAACCTGCAATTATGTCGGCTCCGAAAGTCATTTCGGGGCGAATTTTGCGAGCCTTTTCACAAAAATCTAAAATATTTTGACGATTATGACGACGCTTCATTTGTTTTAAAATTTTATCATCTCCCGCCTGAACGCTAAGATGTAAATAAGGCATTAAGCGTGATTCGCTCGCCAAAATTTCAAAAAATTCTTCATCAATTTCGGCAACATCGACCGAAGAAAGCCTAAGTCGCGTAAGTTCGGGAACAGCTTTTAATAAACGCCGAATCATTTGCGATAATGTAATTGGAGTCGGCAAATCTTTGCCGTAATCAGAAATATCAACTCCCGTCAACACAATTTCTTTATGCCCCGATGCCACCATTTTTTGCGATTGTTTGACAATTTCACCAAGTGGCACCGAACGACTATTTCCGCGACCGTAGGGGATTACGCAAAAAGTGCAACGGTGATTGCAACCATTTTGAATTTCTAAAAAAGCACGGGTTTGATTTTCAAAATATGAAACTAATTGGGGTGCGGTATCTCGCACCGACATAATGTCGTTGACCTTGATTTTGGCGTGCTCATCGGCGGTAATAAAATTATTTTTTGCTTCTTTGTGTTTTTCAAAAATATTATCCTTGTGAAGAATTTCGGGATTTTCATTAATATTTTTAGCCGAATTTTTGGTAATTTTAAAATTAGATTTATAGCTTGCGGAGTTAGATTTTTCAACGTTTCCCAGCACTAAATCAATTTCGGGCATTTTGGCATATTTTTGCGGATCAATTTGCGCTGCACAACCCGTCACTACAATTTTTGCTTGTGGATTTTCTTTATGTATTTTTCGAATCGAAGCTCTTAAATCTTTTTCGGCTTGAGCGGTGACGGCACAAGAATTAAAAATTATGAGATTTTTTTCACCCGATTCGGCGACGGCATTTTTTATCGCTTCCGATTCGAAAGCGTTTAAACGACAACCAAAAGTAATAATTTTATTATTTTTCTCTTCGACTGTCATTTGCAAGAATAATGTGATTGACGACTTTGTTGACGCCGTTAACCTTAGAGGCGATTGAGACCGCACGATTCATTTCTGTTTCGTTAATTGCTACCCCGAGTAAATAAACTTCGTTATTAACTGTTGTAATTTGATAATTCAAAGTGCGCAAATCCTTTGCCAAAGCAAATTTGGTTTCGATTTCGGCGGTGATTAAATAATCGTAAAAAGCTGAACCAATATCGGCAATTTTGAATTTGCCATCTTCACGAATTTGAATTTCGTCAATCACTTCATTGACACCCTTAACTTGCCAACATAATTCTTGTGCCAGCTTGGCTTTGGCAGGGTCGCGAGCGATTCCTGTAAGCATAACTCGAGCTTCATTCACGGTAATGTCAATTGAATTTCCTGGATTTTTTAAACCTTTAGACAAAAATTTTAGAGCAATTTTGGTAGAAATTTTTAGATCACTTCTGGTGTCGTCAATAGTTTTTTCACGATAAGCTAAACCAGCGCCCACTCCGGTTGAAATCACTATTGTTTCAACGCATGAGGTTAGCGAAAACAAAGCTATTGCTAACAAAATAATTTTTTGATTTTTAAAAAAATTAAGAATTTTATAATTTTGCAACATAAAATATATTTTAGTGGGATTTATGATTTATCAATAGAGTTTTATAAAATTTATTGATAATTTTGACAAGAATTATAATTTTAAATTCACCATTTGCAATTTATTTTTTGTGGTTTAGAATTTCTTTTAACATTTATTTTCTACTTTATTTTTAAGCGGGCGTAGCTCAGTGGTAGAGTACAACCTTGCCAAGGTTGGTGTCGAGGGTTCAAGTCCCTTCGCCCGCTCCAAAAATAAGATTTTCTTTTTTCGATTTCCCAAATAAAAAACAAAATTATTTCTTCTCTTGCAAAAACTCAGTTATTTGTTTCATCAAATAATCTCCCGTAAGTGCGATATGAAAATCGCCATCAATTGCAATAAATTTTTTTCTTGAATTAAATAATTCGAACAACTTTTTGCCCTCTTCAAATGGTACAATATAATCTTTATTAGCATGCATAATCAAAACTGGGGCACTAACTTTTGAAGCAATTTTATCTGATTCAAAACGATCTTTTAAAATAAGTGAAACCGGTAAAAACCAATAAGTTTTTTGCGCAATCGATAAAATTGAAGCGAATGGAGCCTCCAAAATTAAACCACCAAAATCATGCTTAGAAGCCAGATTTACAGCTACTGCCGAACCAATCGACTCACCAAATAAAATAATGTCTTTACTAGAAATATTTTTTGATTTTAAAAACTCAAATGCTGAATCGGCATCTTGAAAAAAACCCTCTTGCGATGGCTCGCCACTTGATTTGGCATAACCTCGATAAGAAATTGCCATCAACCCATATTGTGTTGCGAATTTTTCAAAACGATCAAAGCGTCCCATTAAATTTCCAGCATTGCCATGAAAATATAAAATGGTTTTTTGTCCTTTTTGTGCTGGGCTATACCAGCCGTAAATATTGGTTCCATCAGCATCTTTTAAATTAACTTCTTGAAAATCTTCGGGAATAATTAAAATTTTTCCAAACGGAAAATATAAAAAATTTCTTTGAAAAAAATACATAAAAGCCACTATAAAAATATAGAAAACTAAAATTTTTATAAGCATTTTTCGGGCAAATATTTTTCTAAATATTTTGGTAAATAATCTTTTAAACAATTTTACAAAGTTAAATTAAAATTTTTTAAATCTTCACTATTTTGAATTGAACGCGATTTTAAATTTGGGCAAGTTCTCGAAACCAAGCCCGACAACACTTTGCCCGCCCCGAATTCAATTACTTCTTCAATGCCATTTTGTTCAAAACATAACATGGTTTCGCGCCAACGCACCGAACCAATTAACTGTTCAACTAATAAATTTTTTATTTGCAAAGGATCTTGAATTATTTGCGCCGAAACATTTGCCACCAATGGAACGATTGGTTGATTAATTATAGTTTTTTCCAAAGCTTGCGCCATTTTTTCTTGAGCTTCTTTCATCAAAAGCGAGTGAAAAGCACCACTTACGGGCAATAATATTGCTCGTTTAGCGCCTTTGGCTTTAGCAATTTCAAGCGCTCTTTCAATCGCAATTTTTGAACCCGAAAGCACAATTTGTCCAACCGAATTATCATTGGCAACTTGACAGATATCGCCACTCGAAGCCTCTTTAGCAATTTCTTGAGCAACGTCAATTTCAACTCCCAAAATTGCACACATCGCGCCCGAAGTTTGTTGTCCACATTTTGCCATTTCACTGCCACGAATTTGTAAAAGTTTGGCAGCGTCTTCAAGAGTTAAAGCTTTCGAAGCGCACAATGCCGAATATTCGCCAAGCGAATGTCCCGCCGTTAAAGCGCATAAATCTTGAAATTTTTTGCCAAAATCTTTTTCTAAAATTTCAATTAAAGCGAATGAAACCGCCATCAATGCCGGCTGAGTATTTTCAGTTTTAGTTAATTCTTCTTGCGGACCTTCAAACATAATTTTAGTAAGATTTACTCCTAAAATTTCATCAACTTTTTTAAAAACTTTTTTGGCGGAATCAAAATTTTCATATAAATCTTTTCCCATTCCAACCACTTGAGAACCTTGACCGGGGAACACAATTGCGATTTTATTTTTCATACAATTATTCTTGATATTTTTTAATAATATTTTTTACTTCCTGTTTGATATTATCATCATTTAATGCAAAAGCAAGATTGGCTTCCAAATATCCCAAAACATTTCCGCAATCGAAACGTTTTTGCATATTTTTTTTGTAAAAAAATGGATGATCTTTGCACATTTCACGAAGCGAATCGGTAAGTTGAATTTCACCACCACTGCCAATTTGAAATTTTTCTAAATATTCAAAAATTTTTGGTTGCAAAATATAGCGACCAATGATTGCTAAATTTGATGGAGCCTTATCTATTGCGGGTTTTTCAACCATATCAACAATTTTTTCAGCACCATTATTTTTGATAATTCCATATTTATTAACTTCAGAAAAAGCAACTTCGTCAACGCCAATAATGCTTGAATCCGTAGGTTTTGAATCAAGTTCCTCAATCATTTGTGTTAATAAATTTTTAGAATTATTTGGTTCAGGCATTAATAATTCATCGGCTAAAATAACCGCAAATAATTCATCTTTATTGATAAAATTTCGAGCACACCACACGGCGTGACCAAGCCCCAAAGGCTTTTGTTGGCGCACGAAAGAAATTTGACCGGCTTGTGGC
Organism: Rickettsiales bacterium; assembly: GCA_044239285.1. GTDB lineage: Bacteria > Pseudomonadota > Alphaproteobacteria > Rickettsiales > UBA1997 > CAILUF01. Next base: position 6,877 of record JBIIBR010000066.1, read on the forward strand.
ATCCAACCAATAACTTTTTTTAATTCTTCAGCTTTGTGTTTT